>JADGHD010000184.1 GCA_019689615.1 Frankia sp.
GGCCGGTCAGCCGCGTCTGCGGGCCGCTCGGCCCACCAGCCGGCACCGTCCGGGCGCGGCCACCCGGCAGGCGGCACCGGCCGCCCGCGACCGGGCGGTGCCGCCCGAGGCGGGGCTGATGCCCGGCTGGACCGTTGTCGCGGTTAGCACCCACGAATGCCGCACTCCCCGTCACGACCGGCTCGCATATTCGGGCCCGGATGCTAACGCCCCGGACACTAATTTCGGCCGTTGACGGCGCCGATTCTGCAGGGAGCGGCGAGGAAGCCGGGAAATCGCGCGCAAGCCGGGCAACAGGTGCCAGGACCACCTCGTGGCAGCCAGATTCCGCTAAAGCAGCACCGTGGCCGGACGGCATGCGGCGTAACCGACAAGAACGGACGACAGGCCGCTGGCCGCCAACAACCGCCGTCATTTGCTCCGTAATTCCGGAGACCTTTCCCACGTCCCTCGACCACGCCCGGCGGGTCCTCAGGTTTCGGCGATGCAGTGGCTATGGTGTCGCTCGCAGTGATGTGACGTTCACAATCTGCGAGAGAGGGGACCTGATGAAGGGACTGGGACGCAGCGCGGCCCTGCTTGGACTGTCCGGCGCGGCGAGTCTCATCCTCACCCTGGGGCCCGGCCTTGGTGTTGCGCACGCCCTGGAGGACGACAAGGGCGACAAGAAGGACTCCGGCCTGTTCGACGACAAGGACAGGTGCGAAGACGACAAGGGGCTCTTCGACGACAAGGACGAGGACCGGGACAAGGACAAGGACGACGACATTCTCGGCGGCCTGTTCGACGACAAGGACAAGGACAAGGACCGCGACAAGGACTGCGTCGGCGGCGTAGGTGTCGGGGTCGGCGCTGTCGGCGTCGGCGGCGTCGGCGCCGGTGGCGTCGCGGCGGGTGGCGGCGGCATGTCGGCCGACTCGGTCCCGGTCGCCCCGCTCGTGGGCGCTGGCCTCGGCGCCATCCTGCTCGGCGTCGGCGTCGCGAGCCGGCGGCGCGGCCAGGGCGCCAGCTGACGTCGCTGACCCGGCCCGGGGGGGCGCCGGGCCCCCCGCCCCCCCCCCCCCCGCCCGCCCCCCCCGCGCGGGGGGGCCCCCCGGCTGCGCGCCCTGGGGCACCCCCGTCACGGCCCGGCGGCTCCGCGAGCCCGCGGCCTGCCCGCCGCGCGCGGCGCCGTCGGTCTCACCGGCATCCTCCGACAGGCACTGCCGGCCCCGACGGCCACAACCCGCTCCAGATCGGGTAAGGTTGCGTCGTCGCCGAAACGGTACGACGCCGCCCGGCGACATCGCACCTTCACCGGGGCACCTTCACCGGGGCACCTCACCGGGCCCCAGCGCCAGACGGCGCTGGCCGGGGACGTGTTGGCCAGGCAGTACCGCCGGTAGCGCGGGCACCAGCCAGGCAGCACAGCCCGGGTCCCCCGGCGAGGGCTCGCGGACGGGACGTGGCGCAGCTTGGTAGCGCACCAGACTGGGGGTCTGGGGGTCGCAGGTTCAAATCCTGTCGTCCCGACCAGCTCGGACGCCCTCCTACCGATCCAGGTTGGAGGGCGTTTCGCGTCTCCATGCAAGCCCATCTGGGCCCGACGCGCGCCAGCGGATCGGGCCCCACGCGCCTGGCGGGAGCATGACCTCCCAGCCCGCCGCCGGCTTGGGGCTCATCCCGGCGGCGGGAGCGCCGGACGGCCGGCGGTCAGGCTGTGGCCGGCGTCGGCGCGGAGAAGTAGCGCTCCAGGTAGAAGCGGTACATCGCGCCGGTGCCGGCTGGCACCTCCGCGAGCGAGCGGATCAGCCGGCAGCCCGAGAAGTGCTCCCGGTTCAGCCTGATCTCGGCGTCGAGCGAGCGGACGGCGTAGCCGGTGGAGATGTCCTGGCGGTGGTGCTCCGTCTGGAAGCGGCCGACGTACTGGCCGAGGAACCGGCGCTCGACCGGGTCGACCCGCAGGCCGACCTCGTCGGCGGCGATCCGGGTGATGACGTCCTCGATCCCCTCCGGCTTGAACATCCGCAGCCCGGGCAGCGCCCACTGGTTGCGGTAGGGCGCGATCCGGCGGCGGACGAGGACGACCCCGGCGCCGTCCGGCATCTCGACCACCAGGTCGAACGTCGGGATGACCGCGTACTCGAGCAGCTGCTCGAAGATCTCGCGCGGGGCGCGCCTGAGCTGTGGGCGGCGGGTCACCATACTCCTGGCGAACTTCTCGCGGCGGCGGGCAGGGCGGGTCAGCGGCCCCGGCGGTCGGTGCGCTCGCGCACCCGCACCGAGATCTCGATCGGCGACCCGGTGAACCCGAAGTCCTCGCGCAGCCGGCGCTCCAGGAACCGCCGGTAGGCCGGCTCCAGGAAGCCGGTGGCGAACACGACAAACCGTGGCGGGCGCACGCCAGCCTGGGTCGCGAACAGCACCTTCGGCGCCTTGCCGCCGCGCGCCGGCGGCGGGGTCGCCGCCACGACCTCGCCCAGCCAGGTGTTGAGCCGGCCGGTCGGGATCCGGGTGCCCCACGACTCCAGCGAGGTCCGCAGCGCCGGGGCGAGCTTGTCCGTGGCCCGGCCGGTGCGCGCCGAGATGTTCACCCGCGGCGCCCAGGTGACCCGGCTCAGGTCCCGCTGGATCTCCTTCTCCAGGGTGAGCCGGCGCTCCTCGTCGAGCAGGTCCCACTTGTTGAACGCCAGCACGAGCGCCCGGCCGGCGTCGATGACCATCTGGATCACCCGCTGGTCCTGCTCGGTCAGCGGCTCGTCCGCCGCCAGCAGCACGATCGCCACCTCGGCCGCCTCGAGCGCGGCGGCGGTGCGCAGCGACGAGTAGTACTCCGCACCGCTGGCGTGGCTGACCCGGCGGCGCAGGCCGGCGGTGTCGATGAACAGCCACTGCTCACCGCCGAGGGTGATCAGCTCATCCACCGGGTCGCGGGTGGTGCCGGCGACGTCGTGCACCAGCGCCCGCTCCTCGCCGGCCAGCCGGTTGAGCAGGCTGGACTTGCCCACGTTCGGCCGACCGACCAGGGCCACCCGGCGCGGCCCCTCGGTCTCGCCGAAGTTCTCCCGCGGCGCCTCCGGCAGCGCCGCGAGCACCGCGTCGAGCAGGTCACCGCTGCCCCGGCCGTGCAGCGCGGACACCAGGTGCGGCTCGCCCAGCCCCAACGACCACAGCGCGGCCGCGTCGGCCTCCGCCCTGGCGTCGTCGACCTTGTTCGCCGCCAGCACCACCGGCCGGCCGGAGCGGTGCAGCACCCGGGCGACCGCCTCGTCGGCGTCGGTGGCGCCGGTCTGCACGTCGACGACGAACAGCACCGCGTCCGCGGTCGACAGTGCGGCCTGGGCCTGCGCGGACACCCGGGCGGCCAGGCCGCGGGCGTCCGGCTCCCAGCCGCCGGTGTCGACGACGGTGAACCGCCGCCCGTTCCACACGGCGTCGTAGGCGACCCGGTCGCGGGTCACCCCGGGGACGTCCTCGACGACCGCCGCCCGCCGGCCCAGGATCCGGTTGACCAGCGTCGACTTGCCGACGTTCGGCCGGCCGACGACCGCGAGCACCGGCTGGCCGCCACCGGGGCGCGTGCCGGGCCTGGCCGCCGGCCGGTCAATGTCCCTGTCCTCGGCTGTCACGATGCTCGCCGCTTCCTTCTCCTGGCCGGCCGCGGCGGTTCGCCACGTTCCGGGAGCTGCTGTCGCTGTTGCCCGCCACCGCGCTCGTCCGGCGGTGGTGGTCGGGGGCGACTGGTGGGCGCCGCCCGGCCGTGGCCCCGGCCGCCTGCCGGGCCGCCGTGGGCGGCTGGCTGGCCCAGACCAGCGCTGCCCCCCATTGTCGCTGGTGTGGCCATTGTGGCTGGCGCGCGCGACGGACGGCCGGCCGCGGGCTGGCCCGCGCCGACGGGACGACGGGCGGCACAGTCCGCCATGGGCGCCGCGAGCGCCCCGTCAGCCGGCCGTGGTGCCGCCGGGGCCGCTGGCGCGGGCGGCGGCGAGGTGGTCGGCCAGCCGGACCCGGATGTCCTCGGCGACCTGGGCGAGCGCCTTGCGGGAGCGGGGGTTGGCCGGGATCTCGACGGCGAACGGCTCGCCGAACACCACCCGCACCGGCACCGACCGCCTCGGCCAGCGCGCCCCCTTCGGCATCGCGTCCCCGGTGCCGAGGCAGGCGACCGGGACCACCCGGGCGCGGCCGTGCACGGCCAGGTAGGCGATGCCGTGCTGGACCGCGGCCATCTCGCCGCTGCCCCGGGTGCCCTCGGGGAACACGCCGATCGCGTTGCCGCGGGCCAGCTCGTCCAGCGCGGTGTGCAGCGCCGTCCGGTCGGCCTTGCCCCGGTCGATCGGGATCTGCCCGACCAGGCGCAGCAGCCAGCCGACGATCCCCCGGAACATCTCGATCTTCGTCAGGCAGCGCACGGTCCGCGGCGACTCGATCACGACCAGCGGCCCGTCCAGCCAGCTGGTGTGGTTGCCGGCGAAGATGAGCGGCTCGCCGCTGGGCACGTGCTCGACACCCTCCAGGCTGACCCGCATCAGCACCCGGTTGATGAGCCAGCGCACCGACGGCTTGAGGGTGCGGTGGAGGATGTCGTTGTAGGGCTTCGACTGCGCCCCGCGGTGCGCCGGCGCGCGCTCGGCGGGCCTGGCCACCGCCCCGGCCGCCGCGGCCGGCAGGGTGGCCGGGGCCGGCTCGGCCGCCGTCGTGCGCGCCGGCTCGGCCGGCGCCTTCTCCCCCGCGCCGCCGCCCGTCGCCGCCGGGGCCGGCACGGCGGCCTGCGCGGGAGCCGGAGTGGGCACCTGGGCCGGGACGCCGGTCTGGTCGCCGGCGGCCTGGGCGTCGTTCGCGGGGGCGGTCATGCCGGCCGTCCCGGGGAGCTCGCCGCCGGGACCGCGAACCCGGCCTTCGCGCACAGCTTCAGCACCTGCTCGACCACCTCGTCGGCGGACATGCCGGTGGAGTCGAGCACGACCGCGTCCGGCGCCTTGGCCAGCGGGTCGACGCTGCGCGAGCTGTCGAGCTGGTCGCGCCGGCCGAGCTCGGCCAGCGTGCGGGCGACGTCGTCCTCGCCGCGCTCCCCCAGCTCGCGCGACCGGCGCAGCGCCCGCTCCTCGGTCGAGGCGGTGAGGAACACCTTGACCGGCGCGTCCGGGGCGACCACCGAGCCGATGTCGCGCCCCTCGACGACGATCCCGCCGGCCTCCTCGACCGTGGCCTCGATGATCTGGCGCTGCTGGGCGACCAGCCGCCGGCGCACCGCCGCCACCGCCGAGACCGCGCTCACCGCGTTCGTCACCGCCCGGGTGCGGATCTCGGCGTCCACCCGGACCTGGTTGACCGCGATCGTCGGGGCGTCCGGGTCGGTGCCGCAGGTGATCACGGCCCGCTCGGCGAGCTGCGCCAGCGCATCGGCGTCCTCGATGTCGGTCCTGGTCGACAGCGCCAGCTGGGTGACCGCCCGGTACATCGCGCCGGTGTCGAGGTAGCGCAGACCGAGGCGGCGGGCGACCGCCCGGGAGACCGTGGACTTCCCGGAGCCGCCCGGGCCGTCGACGGCGACCACCAGGCCGCGCCCGCGCCGGCCGGCTGACTCCGCGTCCGCGCCCGATCCCTGGTCCCGCTGCACCGCACCCTCCGTCACCGCCGACCACCCCGGTCGGCCGTCATCGCAACCGCTGGTACCGGCCGGTCGGGGGCACCCGGCACACCGGCCTCGATCAGGCTACTCGGCCCCCCGAGCAGGGACGCGGTGGCCGGCCCAAGCCGGGCACCCCGGCTCTGGCGCGCGCGCCAGCGCAGCTCAGGAGCGGCGATAGGCCACCCAGCCTGCGGCGTTGAGCCGCTCGACCAGCTCGCCGGCGGCCTCCGGGTCGACGGCGAGCTCGACGATGCCGGCCGGCGCGTCCAGGCTGTGCTCGAACGGGCCCACGTCCTCGACGTTGACCTGCCAGGAGCCGATCGCGCCGAACAGCGCGGCCAGCTGGCCTGGCCGGTCGTCGAGCACCACGCCGACCCAGCCCCACGGCCGCATCTGGGCACGCTCCCTGGCCTTGCGCGGCAGCAGCGCCCGACCGGCCCGGCCGCGCTCCATCAGCTCGGTGACGACCTCGGTGACCCCGTCCTCGGAGGCGTTCTCCAGGGCGTCGGCGAGCGCGCCGAGCTCCGCGGCCAGCCGGCGGGCGTGCGCCGCCACCGGCCCGCGGTTGCCCTCCAGGATCGACGCCCACAGCGCCGGGTCGCTCTCGGCCAGCCGGGTCGTGTCCCGGAAGCCCTGCCCGGCCAGCGCCAGCTCGCCTGGCCGAAGCTGCGGCGTCGCCGCGGCCAGCAGGCTCGACACCACCTGCGGCAGGTGCGACAACGCCGCCATCGCCTCGTCGTGCCGGTCGGGGGTGGCCACGACCGGGATCGCCCCGCAGGCGCGGGCCAGCGCCTCGGCCGCCGCCCGTGCCTGCGGCGTCGTCTCGGGCACCGGGCAGAGCACCCAGGTGCGCTCGGCGAACAGGTCCGCCTGGGCGGACACCGCGCCGCCGCGCTCGCGGCCGGCGATCGGGTGCGCCGGGCACCAGGCCGCCAGGTCCACCCCGGCGGCGACCGCCTCCGCGATCGGGCGGCTCTTCACGCTGGCGACGTCGCTGGCGGTGGTCGTGATCCCGGCGAGCTGGACGGCGCGCAGCTCCGCGGCGACCGCGTGCGGGGGCACCGCGATGACGGTGTGGTCGACGGTCTCGCCCTGCCAGAGCGTGCCGGCGCCCATCGCCTCGGCCAGCTTGACCTGCTCCGGGTCGACATCACGCAGCAGCACCTCGACCCCGACGCGGCGCAGCGCCAGGCCGATGCTCGCGCCGATCAGACCGGAGCCGACGATGCCAACCCGGCGCGGCAGGCCGGGGCAGCCAGCAGGAACGGGAGTCACGTCAGCCCAGGTTACGGACCGGGGCGCGGCGGGGAGACGCGGCCTTGGCCACGCCAGCGCCCGCCAGCGGCCGGGTGGGGAAGGTCACGTCGCGGCCGGCGGGGGCTACAGGCCGACGGCGCTGTGCAGGGCGCCGACCTCGTGCCGGGTGAGGTGGCGGGCCCGGCCGGACCGCAGCGTGCCGAGGGTGACCGCGCCGAACTGGGTGCGCAGCAGCCGCTTCACCGGGTGGCCGGCCTCCTCCATCAGCCGGCGGACCAGGCGGTTGCGGCCCTCGCGGACCACCAGCTCGACCAGCACCCTGCTCCCGACCTGGTCGATGATCCGGATCTTCTCCGCCCGCGCCACGCCGTCGGACAGCTCGATCCCACTCGCCAGCCGCCGCAGGGTCCGGCGGCTGATCGGGCCGTTTACCTCGGCCTGGTAGGTCCTGGGGATCTGGTAGGAGGGGTGGGTGAGCCGGTGGGCCAGCTCGCCGTTGTTGGTCACCAGGAGCAGGCCCTCGCTGTCCTGGTCGAGCCGGCCGACGTGGAACAGCCCCGGCGGGAACTCCGTGAGCAGGTCGGCGATGGTCTGGCGGCCCTGGTCGTCCGCCATCGTCGACACCACGCCGCGCGGCTTGTTCAGCGCCAGGTGGACCAGGCCGGAGCGGGTGATCACCCGCTCGCCGTCCACCTCGATGATCGCGGTCTCCGGGTCGACCCGGCGGCCCTGCTCCCGCACGACCTCGCCGTTGACCCGGACCCGGCCGGCGTCGATGAGTTCCTCGCTGTGCCGGCGCGAGCCGACCCCGGCCGCGGCCAGCACCTTCTGCAGCCGGATGCCCGCAGGGGCCTCCCCGACGGCGCCACCCGGCCCTGTCTGCCGCACCTTCTCGTCCACTCCCCCAGGCTACGGGGCGGCGATTTCGTCGAGTTCGTCGATCCCCGGCAACAGCGGCGCGAGCGGCGGCAGCTCCTCCAGACTGCGCAGGCCGATCCGCTCGAGGAAGTAGTCGGTGGTGCGGTAGAGGATCGCCCCGGTCTCCGGGTCGGTGGTGGCCTCCTCGACCAGGCCGCGGGCGGTCAGCGTCCGGATCACCGCGTCGGAGGAGACCCCGCGGATCGCCGAGATCCGGCTGCGGCTGACCGGCTGCTGGTAGGCCACGATCGCCAGCGTCTCCAGCGCCGCCTGGGACAGCCGCGCCGTCTGCCCGGCGAGCACGAACTTCTCCACCCACGGCGCGCACTCCTCGGCGGTGTAGAACCGCCAGCCGCCGCCGACGTGGCGCAGGTCGAAGCCGCGGCCGTCGCGGCGGTACTCGGTGGCGAGCTCGGCGAGCACCCGCTCGACCTCCAGCGCCGGCACGCCCAGCCCGGTCGCGAGCTCGGCCACCCCGACCGGCTTCTCGGCGACCATCAGCACCGCCTCGACCAGCGCCCGCAGCGGCGGCGCGGCCGGTCCCGGCCCACCGGAGTCGCCATCCGGCTCGCCGGGGCCGTCGTCCGGCCCAGCAGCCGCCTCGTCGGCGGCGACGGCCTCGCCCGCCGGCGGGCCGGCCTGGGGCGGTACCGCCGGCTCGTCCGGCTCCCCGGCCGCCCCCCCCCCCGAGGGATACAACTGATCGCGGCCCCCCGTCCGGTCGGGCCTGAGT
>JADGHD010000003.1 GCA_019689615.1 Frankia sp.
TTTTGTTTATACGAGACCGGTGGGGCGGCCGCCGGCGCGGGGGCGGGACGGGCGTGGGGCCGGGCGGGGCGCCGCGGCGGGCCGGGCCGGCGTGGTGACCAGGTTGGCCAGGTCGCGGTCGTCCTCGGAGTCGGCCGGCGGGTACGGGGAGGATGCGGCGCGGGCGGCGCTGCGCCTGGCGGCGGCTCGGGAGCGCAGCACCTCGAGCCCGATCGGGAGCACCGAGATCAGGACGATCAGGATCGCGATGACCTCGATGTTCTTGTGGACGAACTCGATCCGGCCCAGGTAGTAGCCCAGCGTGGTGATGCCGCTGCCCCAGAGGACGCCGCCGATGATGTTGAAGGTGACGAAGGTGCGGTAGTCCATCCGGCTGACGCCGGCGATGATCGGCGTGAACGTGCGGACCACCGGAACGAACCGGGCCAGGACGATCGAGCGTGGACCGTGCTTCTCGAAGAACGCGTGCGCCTTCTCCACGTTCTCCTGCTTGAAGAACCGGGAGTCCGGCCGGCGGAACAGGGCTGGTCCCACCTTGCGCCCGAACAGGTAGCCGACCTGGTCGCCGGCTACCGCGGCGACGCCGACCAGCACGGCCGCCAGCCACAGCGGGTACGAGACCTTGTCCATGGCGATGAACAGGCCGAAGGTGAACAGCAGCGAGTCGCCGGGCAGGAAGAAGCCGATGAGCAGACCCGACTCCGCGAACACGATCAGCATGATCGCCAGTAGGCCGGCCTGGGCCAGCGTGTCGGCGTCCAGGATTCCGGGCAGCGCCACGGTGGTCGACGCAAGCGTGGTCACAGTCTTTGGCCTCCGCACCCCGCCCGCGGCGGGCGGCGTCTGCAGAAGCGTAACCGCCGGGTTCTGTCCGCCGGTGCGCTGACCGCCACGGTTGCGCCGACGGTGGGTGAGCGACCATCGGCGGACAGGCCCTGCATTCGCGACCCATACCCTCGACGCGTGCGAGCGCTGACGTCCCGGGCTGGGCGCAAGGCCGGGCTCGTGGTGGCGCTGGTGGCGTTCGCCGTGGCCGCCTGTGGCGGGGGATCAGCCGGGGGTGCTGACGAGGACCGGCCGGTCCCGCTGTCGGCGGACGCGCCGGCACCCGGGGAGCTGCTCGCGGCCGAGCCACGGGACGCGCCGGCCGGGATGGTGGCCTGGCGGGTCGTCTACGGCTCGACGGACCAGGCCGGGGAGGTCATCGCGACCTCCGGGGTCGTGCTGGCCCCGGCCGGCGTGCCGCCGGTCGACGCCCGTCCCGTCGTCGCGTTCGGGCATGGCACCACCGGGGTGAGCGACGCCTGCGCGCCGTCGCTGTCGCAGCCGCCGCTGGCCACGCTGGGCGGCGCGTTCCCGCTGGTCGAGGCGGGGTACGTGGTCGCGGCCGCCGACTACATCGGGCTCGGCACGCCCGGCGACCACGCGATCTACGTCGCCCGCCCGGAGGGGCAGGCGCTGCTGGACGCGGCGCGGGCCGCCATGGAGCTCGCCCCCGCGCACGCCCGCCCCGACGTCGTCCTGTGGGGGTACTCCCAGGGCGGCCAGGCGGCGCTGGCCGCCGGGGCGCTCGCCGCGAGCTACGCGCCCGAGCTGCGGGTGCGCGGCGTGGCGGCGACCGCGCCGCTGGCCGACGTGACCGCCTTCCTGCGCGAGCTGCGGGATGGCCCGGACAGCGCCGCGTTCACGGTGCTGGCCGCGTACGGCCAGTCGGTCGCCAACCCGACGGCCGGGCTCGCCGACGCCCTCACCCCGGCCGGCCACCGGCTGCTGGCCGAGGCCCGCGAGCGCTGCGCGCCCGAGCTGATCGCCGACACCGCCGGGCGGGGCGTGGACGGGCTGTTCTACCAGGACCCGCTGGACGGCGGGCCGCTGGCCGAAGGGTTCGCCCGCCAGCTGGCCGAGGTGATCGCGCCGATGGCGCCGGTGCTGGTGCTGCAGGGCGACCTGGACACGGTGATCCGGCAGTCGACGACCGACCACGTCGTGCGCGGCCTGTGCGCGGCCGGGACCCAGGTCGAGTACCGCCGGTACCCGCTGGCCGATCATGGAACGATCTATCCGGCGTCGCTCGCGGACCTGCTCGGCTGGATCGGCGAGCGGTTCGCGGCCACGCCGCCGCCGGTGCGCGACATTTGTGCCTTCGGCTGACCCGCCTCCGGTGACCTGGGGTCGCGGCTCCGCGAGAATGGCCAGGTGACACAGGGCGGTCAGGCGACGGGCGAAGATCAGCAGTCGGTGGAGCCGGTTCTCGGCCTGGATCTGGGCGGCACGTCGATCAAGTGGGTCACGATGGCCGGCGGAACGGTGACCGCCAAGGGCCAGGTGCCGACCCCACAGACCGGGCCGCGGGACGTCCTGGCCGCGCTGGTGGGGATCGCGCGCAGGGCACCGGCGGCACGCGCGATCGGGATGGCCGCGGCGGGCGTGCTGGACCCGGTCCGCGGCCGGGTGCTGCACGCGCCGAACATCGCCGGCGACTGGACGTCCTGCGCGTTCTCCGCCGAGCTGGCCGCCGCCACCGGCTGCCCGGTCAGCCTGGCCAACGACGCCCGCGCGTTCGCCTGGGGACAGCTGCGCTACGGCGTGGCGGCCGGCGCCAGCGACGCGGTCTTCCTGACGCTGGGCACGGGGATCGGGGGCGCCCTCGCCGCCGACGGGCAGCTGCGGCTCGGCCACGGCCGCCGGGGTGGCGAGATCGGGCACATCCCGATCGAACCGGTCGACGGCCGCGCCTGCGGCTGCGGGTCGACCGGCTGCCTGGAGACCATCGCCGGCGGCCGGGCGCTGGCCGAGCTCGGTGCCGACCTGGTCCGCGCGGGCGCCGCGCCGGCGCTGGCCAAGGAGGTCGGCGGCGACCCGGACCAGGTCACGGCGGGCGCGGTGGTGCGCATGGCCGACCAGGACCCGGAGTGCGCCCGGCTGGTCGAGCGGGCCGGGCGGGCGCTCGGCCTCGCGCTCGCCGGGCTGGTGAACACGCTCGCGCCGGAGGTCATCGTGTTCGGCGGCGGGGTGGCCGCCGGGCTGCCGGCATTCCGGCCGTTCATCGACGAGCTGCTGGCCCGGCACACCCTGCTGATCGAGACGCCGCGGATCGCCACCGCGACCGACGGTTTCGCCGGCGCGATGGGCGCCGCCGCCTGGGCGAACGAGCCGCCCGCCGGCTACCCCGCGCCGATCCGGCCGGGAGCCTGACCAGGCCCGGAACGGGCGAGCCGCGCCGGCGCCGCGGCCGGCCGGGCGCGACGTGGGAAACGTCACGCACCGCACACTCCGACTGCGCTGCCTCGTCCGAACGTCGATCTCTGGTTGCCCGTCTGTTGCGCTGGGTAGTTAATCGCTGACGCTGGATGACAATCACGGAAGGTAAGTCCGGCTTTGATTATGGCTGCGTGAACGCTCCGTTACCGGATCTCCGCGGGCGCCGGTGAACATGACCGATTTAAGTGAAGATCGGTTCAAACTGTCCTAATGTGACAACAACGGCGCTGCTCTCGACGAGTTGGCGAGAGGGAGCCTGGACCGTTGGAGGGCGCACCGTTGCGGATCGCGTTGCTGTCGTACCGCAGTCTCCCCACCTGTGGTGGTCAGGGTGTGTACGTCCGCCAGCTGTCGCGTGAACTGGTTGGCCTTGGCCACCAGGTGACGGTGCTGAGCGGGCCGCCCTACCCCGTCCTGGACGAGGGAGTCACGCTCGAGAAGCTGCCGAGCCTCGACCTGTTCGCCGGGCCACCGCCGTTCCGCTGGCCGTCGCCCCGCGAGCTGCGCACGTTCCCGGACTGGGTCGAGTTCGGCCTGATGCGGACCGGGCAGTTCTCCGAGCCGCTGGCGTTCAGCCTGCGCGCCTACCGCGCGCTGCGCCCGCGCGGCGGCACCCCGCCGCCGTTCGACATCGTGCACGACAACCAGGGCCTCGGCCGCGGCCTGCTGCGGCTGCGCCGGGAGCTGGCGCCGCACCGGATCCCGGTCGTGGCCACCGTGCACCACCCGATCACCGTCGACCGCCGGCTGCACCTGGCAGCGACGACCGGCCTGCGCGCCCGGTTCGGGGTGCGCCGCTGGTACTCGTTCCTGCCGATGCAGGCCAGGGTCGCCCGCCAGCTGGACGCGATCGTCATCCCGTCGGAGAGCTCCCGCGCCGACATCATCGCCGACATGGGCCTGCGGTCCGAGCTGATGCGCACGGTCCCGCTCGGCACCGAGTCGGACGTCTTCACCCCGGACCCGTCCATCGCCAGGGTGCCGGGCCGGATCGTGGTCATCACCAGCGCGGACGTCCCGCTCAAGGGGCTGCCCGTGCTGCTGGAGGCGCTGGCGAAGATCCGGGTCGAGCGGGAGCACGCCCACGTCGTCTGCGTCGGGAAGGCCCGCGAGGGCGGTTCCGCCGCCCGCCAGGTGAGCGAGCTCGGGCTCGGGGACGCCGTCACCTTCCGCTCGAACCTGTCCCAGGCGGACCTCGTCGACCTGCTCCGCTCCGCCGAGGTGGCCGTCGTGCCGTCGCTGTACGAGGGCTTCAGCCTGCCGGCGGTGGAGGAGATGTCCTGCGGCCTGCCGCTGGTCGCGACCGCAGCCGGCTCGCTGCCCGAGGTGGTCGGCCCGGACGGGGAGGCGGCGCTGACCGTGCCCCCCGGCGACGCCGGCGCCCTCGCGGCGGCGATCATGCGGCTGCTCGACGACCCGGAGCTGCGTGCCCGGCTCGGCGCCGGTGGCCGGCGCCGGGTCGAGGAGCGCTTCTCCTGGCGGGCGGCGACCCGGGCGACCGCGGAGTGGTACGCCGACTGCGTCGCCGCCGCCACCGGCACCCGGCCGTCGCCGGCACCAGCGCTCGACGGCGCTGGCGTCGGCGCCGCGGCGGCGGGTGCCGACGAGCGCGGCGCCGCCTCGTCCGCCGGTGGCCGATGCTGACGGTCGATTTCGACCGGTTCCCAGTCGGCCCGGGTGTACGCCTGCTTGACCTGGGCTGCGGGGCGGGCCGGCACGCGTTCGAGGCCTACCGTCGCGGCGCCGACGTGGTCGCGCTCGACTACTCCTTCGACGACGTCGTCGGCGTCGGCGGGATGCTGGCGGCGATGGCCGCCGAAGGCCAGGTGCCCGCGACCGCACGGGCCGGCGCGACCAGGGGCGACGCGTTCGCACTGCCGTTCGCGGACGGCACGTTCGACCGGGTGATCGCGGCAGAGATCCTCGAGCACCTGCCCGAGGACACCCGGGCGATCGCCGAGCTGGTCCGGGTGCTGCGGCCGGGTGGCCTGGCCGCGGTGACCGTGCCGGCGTGGCTGCCGGAGCGGATCTGCTGGAGCCTGTCCACCGGCTACCACACCGTCGAGGGCGGCCACGTGCGGATCTACCGGCGGGCGGAGCTGCTGGGCAGGCTCACCGCCGCCGGTCTGGAGTACCTCGGCGGGCACAGCGCGCACGCGCTGCACTCGCCGTACTGGTGGCTGCGCTGCCTGGTCGGGGTGCACGACGACGATCACCCGGCGACCAGGCTCTACCACCGGTTGCTGGTCTGGGACATGATGACGCGCCCCCGGCTGACCAGGTGGGCCGAGCGGGCGCTCAACCCGCTGATCGGCAAGAGCATCGTGCTCTACCTGCGCCGACCGCTGTCCGACGGGCCCGCCGCCGCCGGCACCGGCGGCGTGGCCCCGGCACAGCGGGCCGAGCGCGCACCGGCGGCAGGGTCCGCCGGGCCTGCCGAGCCCACCGGCGCGGTGGCGCCTGGGAGGGCTGGGCGGTGCTAACGCCACGACAGATCGCCAGGACCGCGGACGCGATTGTCGCCATGCAGGAGCCGGACGGCGCGATCCCGTGGTATCCCGGCGGGCACACCGATCCATGGGACCACCTCGAGTGCGTCATGGCGTTGGAGCTCGGCGACCGGCAGGATGCCGCTGACCGGGGCTGGGACTGGCTGGTGCGCAACCAGCGGGCCGACGGCTCGTGGGCGACCAGCCATGTGGCCGGCGCGGTGAAGGAGGACTTCGCCGACAGCAACCAGTGCGCGTACGTGGCCACCGCGGTCTGGCACCACTGGCTGCGCACCAGGGACCGGCCGTTCGTTGACCGGATGTGGCCGGTGGTCCGTGACGCGCTCGACTTCGTCGTCAGCCTGCAGGCGCCGGGCGGGCAGATCTGGTGGGCCAGGACCGCCACCGGGGAGGACCACGAGCAGGCGCTGGTCACCGGGTGCTCCAGCACGCTGCACAGCCTGCGCTGCGGGCTGGGGCTGGCCGAGCTGGTCGGGGATCCCCAGCCGGGCTGGGAGCTGGCCATCGGCGCGCTGGCGCACGCGCTGCGCGCCCACCCGGAGTACTTCCTGCCGACCGCCCGCTGGTCGATGGACTGGTACTACCCGGTGATCGGCGGCGTGCTGCGCGGCGCCGAGGGCCGGGCGCGGCTGCGCGAGCGCTGGGACGACTTCGTCGTGCCGGGCCTCGGGATCCGCTGCGTCGACGACCAGCCGTGGGTGACCGGCGCGGAGACCTGCGAGCTGGCGATCGCGCTGCACCTCGTCGGGGAGACCGCGAAGGCGCGGACGCTGGTCGCCGACATGCAGCACCTGCGCCACGACGACGGCTCGTACTGGACGGGCTGGCAGTTCGTGGACGAGGTGCACTGGCCGGAGGAGCTCAGCTCGTGGACCGCGGCGGCGGTCATCCTCGCGGTCGACACGCTCGACGGCGGGGTGACGGACGCGGTGTTCCGCGGCGACGGCCTGCCCCTGTCGGTCGGCGCCGAGCTCGCCGGCGGGCTGGAGCTGGCCTGCGACTGCGAGCTGGCCGCCGCCTGACTCCGGCCGCCCGACGGCTCGAGCGGCTCGGCCGGCCGCGGGATCAGCCGGCCGCCGGTCCCGCGGCCGGGTCCCGGGCAGCCGATGCCGCCCGGGACCGGCGGGCCGTGGCCGGCGCCGCGCGGACGTCGCGGGAACTAGCTGACGCGCTCCAGGACCCGCAGCGAGCCGGTCCGGGAGATCTCCTTGAAGCCCTCGCCCAGCGCCCGCAGCAGCACGTGGTACGGCGCCTGCCCGCCGTCGGCCGGGTCCGGGAAGACGTCGTGGATCACCAGCCGGCCGCCCGGCACGACGTGGCGCGCCCAGGCCTCGTAGTCGGCCTGCGCCTGGGCCTCGGTGTGCCCGCCGTCGAGGAACAGCATCCAGACCAGGGTGCCCCACCACCGGCCGACCTGCTCGGAGCGGCCGACGACGACCGTGACCACATCCTCGACCCCGGCGTCCTCGAGCGTCCGGCGCAGGGTCGGCAGCGTGTCCAGCCGGCCGGTGCGCGGGTCGACCAGCGTCGGGTCGTGGTACTCCCAGCCGGGCTGGTTCTCCTCCGAGCCGCGGTGGTGGTCGACGGTCACCACCCGGCCGCCGCCGGCACGGGCCGCGGCCGCCAGGTACAGCGTCGACTTGCCGCAGTACGTGCCGACCTCCAGGATCGTCCCGCCGGCCGGCACGTCGGCGGCGGCCCGGTACAGCGCGTCGCCCTCGTCCTCGGGCATGAACCCGGTCGCGGCCAGGGCCGCCCGCCGCAGCTTCTCGTCCACGAGCTTGGTCCTACCAGAATTGCCCGGCCGGCGGCGTTGGTCCAGGTCAAGCGGGCAGCCCGGGGCCGGGCAGCCGGGCAGCGGCCGGCCGGCCAGCGGACAGCGGGTCAGCGTGTACGTCACGGGCAGGTGTTCGGCGCCGCCACGCCGTCGATCCGCGCTGCCAGGAACTCCAGCGCCCCGGCCGAGTTGGCCAGCCCGCCGCCGTGATCGCCGTCGAACGGCGCCCAGGCGACCGTCACGCCTTCGGCGCAGTACGCCCGCATCAGCTCCTCGCCCTGCTGGTAGGCGACCGTGACATCGCGGGTGCCATGGTAGAGGTACACCGGCACGTCGGGCGGTGCGGAACCGAGCGAGTTCTCGGCCAGCCGGTCCTGCCAGACCGGGTCGTCCATCGGGTTGCGGGTGGCGATGTCGTCGATCGACTTCCCGGTGAAGGCGGCGATCGCGTCGAGGCAGCCGTCGCGCAGCTCGGCGATGCTCGACCGGCCGTCCGGGGTGAGGAAGCTGTCCAGGTCCAGCTCGGGATAGGCGGCGTCGAGCCCGATCGCGGCCATGAACTGCAGCCCGACCGAGGCCGAGCCGTCGAGCACCTCGGCGACCGCGGTCAGGTCGGCCGGCACTCCGCCGGCGGCGATGGCGACCAGGTTCAGCTCGGGCGCGTAGCTGGCGGTCAGCTCGCCGGCCCAGGCGGCCGCGCCACCGCCCTGCGAGTAGCCCCAGTAGACGACCTTGGTGTCGGCAGCGGGATGGGGCCCGGGCAGCCGGGTGGCCGCCCTGGCCGCGTCGATCACGGCCTGGCCCTCGGCCCGGCCGACGATGTAGGTGTGCGTGCCGGGGGTGCCCAGGCCCTGGTAGTCGGTGACGGCGACGACCCAGCCGCGGCCAGTGGCGGCGGCGATGTCGGGCAGGCCGTAGTCGCTGCCCTGGGCGATCGCCTTCGACGGGGCGCACGCGTCGCCGATGCCGTGGGTGCCGGGCGCGAAGCTGAGCACGGGCGCGCTGGTGACGTCCACGCCGGTCGGGACGACGATCGTCCCGGAGACCGCGACCGGCTCCCCGTTGTGGTCGCTGGACAGGTAGAGCACCTGGTACACGGTCGCGCCGAGGTCGGCGAGCTGGCCAGCCGCCGGGATCTCCCGGTAGGAGAGCACGTCGCCGGGCTTCGCGGCGGGCAGCGGGTCCGGCGGCTGGTAGAACGCGTCACCGGCGGCGGCTGGCACCGGGCCGGTGTAGGCGGGAGCCGCCCCGGCGCTGGTCGGCGCTGGCGCGGTCGCGGGGCCCGCGTCGTCGTCCGAACCGCCACAGGCCCCGGCCACCAGCGCGAGCCCGAGCGCCAGCAGCGCGGCGCCGGTGGCCCGGCCGGCACGGGTCGGTCTGCCGCCTGCCGCAACCGTCATCGCCCGGCTCTCTTTCGTCGATTCGGGTGCAACGCACCCAACTGGTGCACACTCACGGGCGCCGCCGGTCCAGCTGGGCGCGGTGCCGTCAGCCAGGTTGGCGTGGCGCCGTTGGCCCGCTGGAACCCGCGTTTCGAATATTCAACGAAAAGGTGTACCTCTCAGATCATCGCCCGCACAACCACTTCTCGTGACAAACGAGATATCCCCGGCCCGGCGGCGGGCCGGGCGCGCGCCAGCGTGGCCAGCGGGCCCGTGCCCGGTGGCGGTGGGCTGGTCAGGGACGGGCTGGCCGGACGCGGCCGGCGACCGTGCCGAAGCCGACCCGACCGCCGGCCTCGCCGACGGCGGTGGCGGAGATGGCGAGCTCGTCGCCGTCCTCGAGGAACAGCCGCCGTTCCCCGTTGACGGTCACCGGCTCGGTGCCGTTCCAGGTCAGCTCCAGCAGGCAGGCGCGCTGGTGGCGGTCCGGGCCGGACAGGGTGCCGGAGGCGAACAGGTCGCCCGGCCGGGTGGCGGCGCCGTTGGCGGTCAGCTGGGCCAGCAGCTGGTCGGGCGACCAGTACAGGTCGCGGGCGTTGGGCCGAGCGACCACCTCGCCGTTCCAGGTCACCGCCAGGTCGACGTCCAGCCCCCACGGCCGCCAGTCCGGGGCGCGCCCGCGCAGGTAGGGCAGCGGCGGCGGGTCCTGGGGCGGCAGCGGGACCCGGGCGGCGCGCAGCGCGGCCATCGGCACCACCCAGGCGGACACGGAGGTGGCGAAGCTCTTGCCCTGGAACGGCCCGAGCGGCCGGGACTCCCAGTCCTGCAGGTCGCGGGCGGACCAGTCGTTCAGCAGCACGGCGCCGAAGACGCGGGCGTCGAACTCGTCGACGCCGACCGGTTCGCCCAGCGGCGAGCCGGCGCCGACGACGAAGGCCAGCTCCGCCTCGAAGTCCAGGCGCAGGGTCGGGCCGTGGCCGGGGGCGCGCTCGCCGCGCGGCCGGCGCTGCCCGCGCGGGCGGACGATGTCGGTGCCGGAGACCACGACGGTGCCGGCCCGGCCGTGGTAGGCGACAGGCAGGTGCTTCCAGTTCGGCGGCAGCGGCGGCGAGTCCGGGCGGAAGATCCGGCCGACGTTGGCCGCGTGGTGCTCGCTGGCGTAGAAGTCGGCGAAGTCGCCGACCTGGACCGGCAGGTGCATGGTCACGTCGGCGACGGGGTGGGTGGCGCCGGGCGGGATGTCCCCGGCGGCGAGCAGGTCCCGCAGCCGCGCGCGGATGTCCGCCCACCGGCGTGGCCCGCGGGCGAGGAACGCGTTGAGCGTCGGCTGCCCGAACGCCTCGGCCGCGTCGTCGCCGAGCGGCAGCGCGGTGAGGTCGACGACGGTGTCGGCGAGGCGCACCCCCACCCGCGCGGGCGCGCCCGGGGTGGAGAAGACCCCGTAGGGCAGGTTGTCCAGGCCGAACGGCGAGTCGGCCGGCACCTCGATCGGGCTCACCCGGATGTCCTACCGGCCGCGGCCGGACCAGGTCCAGGCGTAGCCGGGGTCTTCCACAGCACACGCGGCCTCGGTGAGCCGCAGCGGGTGGACGGTGTCGATCATGACGGCGAGCTCGTCGACGGACTCGGTGCCCAGGGCGGCCTCGATCGCGCCCGGCTGCGGGCCATGGCACAGCCCGGCCGGGTGCAGGCTGACCGACCCCTGGCCGATGCCGGAGCCGGAGCGCGCCGCGTAGTCCCCGCCGCAGTAGAACAGCACCTCGTCCGCGTCGGCGTTGGAATGGTAGTAGGGCAGCGGGACCGCCAGCGGGTGGTAGTCGATCTTGCGTGGCACGAAGTTGCAGACGACGAACCCGTCGGCGGCGAACACCTGGTGGATCGGCGGCGGCTGGTGGAGCCGGCCGGTCAGCGGCTCGAAGTCGGCGATGTTGAACGTGTACGGGTAGAGGCAGCCGTCCCAGCCCACCACGTCGAACGGGTGGCTGCGGTGGACGTGGCGGGAGCCGGTCGGCCCGTGCGTGCCGCGGTGGCGGATCAGCACCGGCACGTCGCTGCCCTCGGCCAGCAGCGGCCCGACCGGGCCGTGCAGGTCGCGCTCGCAGTATGGGGCCTGCTCCAGCAGCTGGCCGCGTGGGGTCAGGTAGCGCGCCGGGGGCGCGATGTGTGATGCCGCCTCGATCACATACAGCCGCAGTGGCTCCGCGGCGGCCTCGCCACCGGTGGTGGCCGCCGGGAGCCAGCGGTGGGTGGTCGCCCGGGGCAGCACGACGTAGTCGCCGGCCCGGACGGGCAGCGTCCCGAAGACCGTCTCGACGATGGCGGAGCCGGCCTCGACGTACACGCACTCGTCGCCGGCCCCGTTGCGGTAGAGCGGGGAGGGCCGGCCGGCCGCCACGTAGCGGACCCGCACGTCGTCGTTGCCGAGGATCAGCCGGCGGCCGGTGACCGGGTCGGCGTCCCGCCAGCTCTCGCCCGGGAAGAGGGCGTGCAGCCGCAGGTGGCGCGCCAGCAGCGGGCGGTTGTCGACCAAGGGCGAATCCGGCGGCTCCCATGGGTCGGCCTCGACGATCGCCGACGGGATTTCGCGGTGGTAGAGCAGCGAGGCGTCGGAGGTGAACCCGTCTGCCCCCATCAGCTCCTCGTAGTACAGGCGGCCGTCGGGCGACCGGTGCTGGGTGTGCCGCTTCGGCGGGACCGAGCCGACGCAGCGGTAGTACGGCATGCTCGCCTCCTGCGCGCCTGCGGCGCGGCGATCCGTCGCGCCCGGGCTGGTGTGGTCAGAAGTTGCCGCGCTTCGCCTGCTCCCGCTCGATCGCCTCGAACAGGGCCTGGAAGTTGCCCTTGCCGAAACCCAGCGAGCCGTGCCGCTCGATGAGTTCGAAGAAGACGGTGGGCCGGTCGCCGATCGGGCGGGTGAAGATCTGGAGCAGGTAGCCGTCCTCGTCCCGGTCGACGAGGATGCCCCGCGAGCGCAGCTCGTCGACCGGCACCCGGACCTCGCCGATCCGCGCCCGCAGCGCCGGGTCGGTGTAGTAGGCGTCGGGCGTGGCGAGGAAGCCAACGCCGCGCGAGCGCAGCACGTCCACCGCGCGGACGATGTCGTCGGTGGCCAGGGCCACGTGCTGCACCCCCGGCCCGGCGTAGAACTGCAGGAACTCGTCGATCTGCGAGCGCCGCCGCCCGGCGGCCGGCTCGTTCAGCGGGAACTTCACCCGGTGGTCGCCGCTGGCCACGACCTTGCTCATCAGCGCGGAGAACCTCGTCGCGATCTCGCCGCCGACGAACTCCGCGAGGTTGGTGAACCCCATGACCCGGCGGTAGAAGTCGACCCAGTGGTCCATCCGGCCCAGCTCGACGTTGCCGACGACGTGGTCGAGCGCCTGGAACAGCCACTCGTGCTCGCCGGTGGCCGCCGCGACCCTGGGCACGGGCGCGTCCTCGGCGGCGACGTATCCGGGCAGGTAGGGGCCGGTGTAGCGGGAACGGTCGATCAGGCTGTGCCGGGTGTCGCCGTAGGTGGCGATGGTCGCCAGCCGCACGCTGCCGTGCTCGTCGGCCAGCTCGTGCGGCTCCTGGCGGACCACCGCGCCATGGGAGCGGGCATGGCTGACGCAGCGGTCGACGTCCGGCACCTCCATGGCGATATCGATGATCCCGTCGCCGTGCCGGCGGTGGTGCGCGAGCAGCGGGCTGGCCGGGTTCACCCCGCCGGTGAGCACGAACCGCACCGCGCCCGAGCGCAGGACATAGCTGACCTCGTCGCGGCTGCCGGTCTCCGGGCCGGCGTAGGCCACCAGCTCCATGCCGTACACCAGCTGGTAGTAGGCAGCCGCCTGGGCGGCGTTCCCGACGACCCAGACCAGGGCGTCCCATCCGGTCAGCGGGAACGGGTCGCCGGCTGGGTCGTGCTCCACCAGCCCGACCAACCGCCGCAGCCGCTCCGGGTCCAGCCGCGCGAACCGCTCCTGTTCGGTGAGGGTCTGCTCGCTGCCCATCGCCGACCTCCTCCGCCGTCGGCCCGCCCCGTCCCACCGTGCTACGGCCCCGGCCAGCCGTCCACTCCGTACCGGCGGCGGCCGGTGGCGCGCCACCGACGCGCCCGCCACGTGCCGGTAGGCGGGAGGATGGCGGGATGCGCAGCGACTCTCCCCCCGCGGACACCGCCCGGCACACCTACACCGTCACCTGCGCCTGGTCCGGGTCGACCGGGGTGGGCTACGAGCGCTACTCCCGGGAGCACGTCGGCGAGGCACCGCCGGCGGCCACGGCCGTGCGGCTGTCCGCCGACCCGGCGTTCCGCGGCGACCCGGACCAGCTCAACCCGGAGCAGCTGCTCGTGCTGGCGGCGGCATCCTGCCAGCTGCTGTCGTTCCTCGCGGTCGCGGCCAGGGCCCGGATCGACGTCCGTGACTACCGGGACGAGGCGAGCGCCGTCATGACCGAGGACGGCCGCGGCGGCGGCCGGATCACCGAGATCACCCTGCGCCCCCGGGTCAGCGTGGCCGGCGACGTCAGCGAGCAGCGGCTGCGCCACCTCACCGAGCTCGCGCACCGGCAGTGCTACATCGCGGCGTCGCTGAACTGCCCGGTCAACGTCGAGCCGCGGTTCTCCTTCGTGGCGGCCTGACCCGCGCCACTCCCGGCGGGCGGCGACGGTAGGCGGCCGAGCGGCGGGGCCCGGCGGTCAGACGCCGAGGAAGCGCAGCACGGCGTCCATGGCGCGGACGTTGGACTGCAGGGAGAAGTGGTCGGCGCCGGCGATGACCTCGACGCTGGCGGTGGGCAGCTGGGCGGCGAGCTCCTCCGGCCGCCCGGCGGTCCGGTCCCGCTCGCCGGCGACGATCAGGACGTCGCAGGTGACGGCAGCGAGCTCGACGGGGGTGAGCGGGTTGCGCGGCCGGCGGGCGAACGCGCTGATCGCGGCGAAGTCGTTGCCGGCGCTGCGGGCGAGGTTGCGGAACAGCCTGGCCGCGACGTTGGCCGGGTCGATCTCCTCCCCGGTGGCCGGGAAGGCGGTGTCGGCCTGCGCCGGCGGCTTGAGCACCCGAGGCCCGACGCCGAGCAGCGCCAGCCGGTCGAAGGCGGCCAGGCCGCGGGCGGCGCACTCGAGCAGCAGCCCGCCGCCGGCCGAGAAGCCGACCCCGGCCACCGGCCCGCGGTCCGCGAACGCCTCGGCGACCTCCTTGGCGGCGTCCGCGTAGGCGGCGGGGTCGGTGTCGCGTCGGGAGGTCCCGTGGCCGGGCAGGTCGACGGGGATGACCTCGCGGCCCGCCTCGCGCAGGATCTCGAGCCAGCCGGCTGGTCCCCAGCCGTGCGCGGTGGTGGAGCCGATGCCGTGGACCAGGACGACCGGTGCCGTTTCCGTCATGGCCGAAAAGTACTGTCCGCCGGTCGCACGCGCCCGTGCTGGCCGGCGCCCGAGCCGGGGCTCACACCGGCCTGGCCGCGCCCGCGCCGCCGGCCGGCGCGCCACCGGACCCGGCCGCGGTGGCGTCCGGCCCTCCATTACGACCCGACCGGTCGTAGTGGCGCAGGAACAGCTCCTCCAGCGTCGGCGGCTGGCTGACCAGGCCGCGGACGCCGACGGCGGTCAGCCGGGTCAGGGCGTCGTTGAGGGCGTCGGTGTCGGCCTCGAAGCTCAGCCGGTCGCCGTCGGCGGCCAGGTCGTGGACCCCGGGGAGGGCGGCCAGCTCGGCTGCCAGCCGCTGCGCCGGTGCGGCCAGCTCCACCTGCACCGACGTGCGGGTGAGGTGGCGAAGCTCGGCGAGCGTGCCGGTCTCCACCGTCCGGCCGGCCCTGATGATCGTGACGCGGTCGCACAGCGCCTCGACCTCCGCCAGGATGTGGCTGGACAGCAGGATCGTGCGGCCGTCGCGGCGCTGCTCCTCCCGTACCAGGTCGCGGAACTGGTCCTCCATCAGCGGGTCGAGGCCCGACGTCGGCTCGTCGAGCAGCAGCAGCTCCACGTCCGAGGCGAAGGCGGCGACCAGCGCGACCTTCTGCCGGTTGCCCTTGGAGTAGGCGCGCCCCTTCTTGCGCGGGTCGAGGTCGAACCGGTCCAGCAGCTCGTCCCGGCGGCGCGGGTCGAGCCCGCCGCGCAGCCGTCCCAGCAGGTCGATCGCCTCCCCGCCGGTGAGGTTCGGCCAGAGGGTGACGTCGCCCGGCACGTAGGCGAGCCGGCGGTGCAGCTCGGTCGCGTCCCGCCAGGCGTCGCCGCCGAGCACGCTGGCCCGCCCGGCGTCCGCCCGCATCAGGCCGAGCAGGATCCGCAGCGTCGTGCTCTTGCCCGCCCCGTTCGGGCCGAGGAACCCGTGCACCTCGCCGGTGCGCACGACCAGGTCGAGGCCGTCCAGGGCCCTGGTCGCGCCGAACGTCTTGACCAGTCCTTCGGCGACGATCGCCTCGGTCATGCGCGGCCCTTCGGTGTCTGGCGCGGCCGCAGCCCGCCCGGTCCTGATCCGGCCGCGCGCGGCATGCGTCCGACAGTCTGCCCGCGGCCCAGCGTACGGCGGCCACGAACGGCAATACCCGCGGACATGAGCGCGCAGCCGACCGGCGACATCAACCAGGACCAGCCACGTGGCGACGCTGGTCAGGACCAGCCGGGTGGCAAAGTCAGGCAGGACCAGCCGCGTGGCGACGCCCGGCAGGACCAGTCGCGTGGCGACCCCAGGCAGGACCAGTCGCGTGGCGACCCCCGGCAGGAACAGCCGCGTGGCGACGCCAGGCGGGAAGCGGCCAGCCCGGACGCGGGGTGGGCGCGGGCCGGCGGGCCGACGCCGCCCGGAGCGGGCCACCGGGCGCTGCCACACCCCGCGGACCTGGTCGTCGAGGCCTGGGCGCCGACGCTGCCCGCCTGCCTGGCCCAGGCGGTGCTCGGGCTGGTGGACACGTTCGCCGACGGCGCCGGCGTGCCGGCGAGCGGCCGGCACCAGTTCGCCCTGCCGGCCGCCCCGGCGGACGAGCAGTTGGTCGCGCTGCTCAACGAGGTCATCTTCGTGGTAGACGTGGCGGCTGCGGTGCCGGTCGCGGCCCGGGTCAGCCCGGACGGGGATGGCGGGTTCGCGGTCGAGCTGGCCACGGCACCGGTTGAGGCGGTCCCCGTGGTCGGGCCGGCCCCCAAGGCGGTCGCGCTGTCCGGGCTGCGCGCAGAGCAGACCGGCACCGGCTGGGTATGCCGCGCCCTGGTCGACGTGTAGCGGCGGGTGTGTAGCCACGGTCGCGGCGGGCAGAGCCGTGCGTGGGTGGCTCGCGCCCGGGCGGCGGTCCCCGCGGGGCACGGATCCGCGGGACGCGCCATGGTGTCCTGTCAGGCGGAGGCGGCCGATGTCCACAAGCACCGTGACCGGGCAGCGGATCGAGCTGGTCGAGGAGACGCCCTACCGGTGGCGGATCGACCGGGCCGGGCCGATGCGGGTGCCCGGCGTCGTGTTCGCCTCCCATCGGCTGCTGCCCGAGCTGGCCGGCGACCAGTCCCTCGCCCAGGTGGTGGGCGTGGCGACGCTGCCGGGGATCGTGCGGGCCGCGTACGCGATGCCGGACATGCACTCCGGCTACGGCTTCCCGATCGGCGGCGTGGCCGCCACCGACATCGACGAGGGCGGCGTGGTATCCCCCGGCGGGGTCGGGTTCGACATCTCCTGCGGCGTCCGGCTGCTGCTGTCCGACCTCTCCCGGGCCGACCTGGCCGGCCAGCGCCTGAACCGGCTGATGGACGCGCTCGACCGGCTGATCCCGCGTGGGCTCGGCCGGGGCGCGGTGTGGCGGCTGTCCCGCCGGGACGAGCTGGACGCCCTGCTGACCGGCGGCTCCCGGTACGCGGTGGAGCGGGGGCATGGCGAGCCGGGCGACCTGGCGCACTGCGAGGACCAGGGCGCGGTCGCCGACGCCGACCCGGCGCAGGTCAGCGAGCGGGCCATGGCGCGCGGGCTCGGCCAGGTCGGCA
This sequence comes from Frankia sp., assembly GCA_019689615.1. Lineage (GTDB taxonomy): Bacteria > Actinomycetota > Actinomycetes > Frankiales > Frankiaceae > Pseudofrankia. Next base: position 16,876 of record JADGHD010000003.1, read on the forward strand.
GCCTCGGCTCCGGCAACCACTTCCTGGAGCTGCAGGTGGTTGAGTCGGTCTACGACCCGGCGCTGGCCGACGCCTTCGGGCTGACCCGCGGCCGGGTCTGCGTCATGATCCACTGTGGGTCGCGCGGCCTTGGCCACCAGATCTGCTCCGACCACGTGCAGGCGATGCTGCGGGCGATGCCCCGGTACGGGATCTCGGTCCCGGACCGCCAGCTGGCCTGCGCCCCGGTCACCTCCCCGGAGGGCCAGCGCTACCTGGGCGCGATGGCGGCCGCCGCGAACTACGGCCGGGCGAACCGCCAGCTACTGACCGCGGCGACGCGCACCGCCTTCCGCCGGGCCCTCGGCGACGCGCACAGCAGGCTGGACCTCCTCTACGACGTCTCGCACAACCTCGCGAAGATCGAGACGCACACCGTCGACGGGCGCGAGCGCCGGCTGTGCGTGCACCGCAAGGGAGCGACGCTGGCCCTGCCACCGGGCCACCCCGGGCTGCCAGCCGACCTGCGCCCGCACGGCCAGCCGGTGCTGGTCCCCGGTTCGATGGGCACCGCGTCGCACGTGCTCGCCGGCGTCCCCGGCGCCGAGGCCTTCCACTCCACCTGCCACGGCGCCGGCCGGCTGCTCAGCCGGCACGCCGCGATGCGCCGCATCCACGGCAGGACGCTGCGGGAGCAGCTGACGGCGGCGGGCGTCGCGGTCCGCGCGGCGAGCGAGCGCGGCCTCGCCGAGGAGGCGCCGTTCGCCTACAAGGACGTCGACGAGGTGGTGACCACCTGCGAGCGCGCCGGCCTCGCCCGCCGGGTGGCCCGACTGGTCCCCATCGGCGTCGTCAAGGGGTAGTCGTCCCGCTCGCCGGGCGGGCCGTGGCAGGCCCGGCGACCCTCCCGATGATCGCTGCTTGAGCCAGCCGGCGAGGGCTGGCCCGAGGCGGCGCGCTGCCGGCGCGTCGGCGCGCCTCCACGGGTAGCGGCGGCGCGGCCCTATCGTCACTCTGAGTAATCGACCTGCTGTCGACTGCCATCGATGTGGCGGGGTGCGCCGACGACGGCCGGCTGATGCCCGCCGGGGGGAGGGAGCCAGCCCGTGGAGACGGACAGCGCTGCCCGCAGCGCCCGGCGGCTCGCCGCGTTCCTGGCCCGCCAGTGGCACCTGCTGCTCGCCGCCGTGATCGTCTGTGCCGGCGTCGGCTTCCTGGTCGCGGCGTCCCAGCCGACGCTGTCCGCGAGCACCGCGACGATGCTGCTCGCCGACCCGAACGAAGCGGGCACCGGGCGCGCCGTCGTCGACCCGTCCCGCCACGTCCGCGGCGAGGCCAGACAGGTGACCTCGACGCCGGTGCTGGTGGCGGCCCGCACGCTGCTCAACGACCGGCTCACGGTCGACGAGCTGCGCCACCGGGTCCGCGCCGAGGCCGCCGACCAGCTCGACCAGGTGAGCGTCACGGCGCTGGACGCCACCCCGGAGGGCGCGGCGCAGGTGGCCAACGCCGTCGTGGCGGCCTACCGCGACCACGTCCGCGAGCAGGCGCGGTTCGCCGCGGCGGCGGCCGTCGCCCAGCTCGACGAGAGGATCTCCAGCCTGCGCGACCAGCTGGCCGGCATCGACGAGCAGCTGGCCGCCGGGCGCGACGCCGACGGCGGCGCCGCGGGCGGCGGCCAGGACGATCCGGGCCTCACCGCCGCGCGCCAGGTGCTCCTGGCCCGGCTGCTGTCCCTGCAGAGCCGGGTCGAGGAGATCACCGTCAGCGCCGCGGCCCAGGGCGACGGCGTGCGGCTGGTCGAGGACGCCGTTGCGCCGGACTCGCCGGCCCAGCCCCGGCCGCTGGCCGCCGCCGCGCTCGGCGGGCTGTTCGGCCTGCTGCTGGGCGGCGCGGCCGGGTGGTGGCAGGAGCGCTACCGCCGCCGGGCAGACCGGCCGGCCGAGCCAGCCGCCGTGCTCGGCGCGCCACTGCTCGGCGAGGTCCCGCGGCTGCCGGCCGGCGGCGAGGACGACCAGGTCGCGCCCGAGGCGGCGGAGCCCGGCTCGGCCGCCGGGCAGGCCTACCGGGCGTTGGCCGAGTCCGTCTGGCGGGCCATGACCACCGCCGGCGGGCCGGCGCCCGGGGCCGGGACCGGCTGGGTGGTCGCGGTGACCAGCCCACGGCCAGGCGACGGCAGGTCGCTGACCACGTTCAACCTCGCCGCCGCCATGGCCGGGGCTGGCAGGCGGGTCGCGGCGGCCGACGCCGACGGGCGGGGGCGAGGCCTGACCAGGCTGGCGGGTCCCGCCGACCAGCCGGGGCTGGCCGAGCTTGGCGCCGACCTGCCGGTGCCGCCGGCCCCGCGCCCGGTCGAGCCGGGCGGCAGCGCGGCGCTCGCCGTCGTGCCGGCCGGCGCCCGCCCCGCCGGCCCGGCCCCGCCCGAGCAGCTACGGCAGGCGTTCGACCGGCTGCGCGAGCACGCGGACATCGTCCTCGTCGACACGCCGCCCCTGCTGGTGGACGGCGACGCGGCGGCCATCGCGGCCCGGGCGGACGCGGTGATCCTGGTGGTCGACCGGGGCAGCCGGCTGCGGGTGCTCGCCCGGGCCCGCCAGCGGCTGGCGCTCGTCGGCACGCCCGTGCTCGGCTACGTGTTCAACCGCTCGGGCGCCGGCCAGCCCGGCTACGGCGACTACGGTTACGGCTGCGACTACGACCTCGTCGACAGCGAGGGCCCCGGTCACGGCGCTGGCCGGGACCGCCAGGACCCGCAGCCGCCCGCCGCGCCGGCGCCAAGGGAACGCCCGGCCGCGACCACCGGCGCAGGGAGCGCGACGAGGGAGCGGGCTGTCGGGCTCGCGGCCGCCGCGGCGGAGGGCGACGCCGGCCGGGCCCGCGTGCCGGCCGGCCGAGGGGGAACCGAGCCGTGCGGATCGTGACCGTGGTGATGACGGCCGACCCGCGGCGGGACTCGACGCTCGCCCGCCGGGCCTACCAGCTGACCCGGGCCTACCCCAGGGTCGGCGGCCGGCGGGTGCGCGCCGAGCTGCTCACGCTGGAGCTTGGCCTGACCGACGCCCGGGTCGATGGGCTCGCGCCGGCGGTGGTCACCGCGCTGCCCTGCCGGAGCAGCCGCCTGTGCCTTCCCGGCCGCATCGAGCGGGTGGGCGAGCGGGTCGCCACCGCCGACGTCGTGCACCTCGTCGGCCACCGGGCCGTGCTCACCGTGCTCGGCTACCGGGCCGCCTGCCGGCTGCGGGTGCCGTACGTGCTGTCGCCCGGCGGGTCGCTGCCCGCCCCCCGGCTCGCCCGGCCGCTGGCGCGGGCGTTCGACGCCGCCGTCGGCGCCCGGATGGTGCGCCGGGCCGCGGCGGCCGTCGTGGCCAGCGCCGCCGAGGCCAGCGACCTCGTCGTCGGCGGCTGGGCAGCACCCGACGTCGAGGTGATCCCGGACGGGGCGGAGCCCGGTGGCCTCGGCGGCGGCCGGTCGCCACGCGGCCGGTACACCTGGGACGACGCCGCAGCCCGCTACCTGGAGCTGTTCGCCAGGATCGCGCGCCCGGCGATCCCGGCACCCGCCGGCCCACCGGCGCCGGGGCCGGCGCTCGGCACGCCCCGCGCCAGCGCGGACGAGCCGGCCAGGCTCACGGCGGCCGACGCCACGGACGGCGGCTCCTAGCTCGCGGTGTCCCGTGGCGCGGGGCCCCGGCGCTGCTCGCGCGCCGGGCCGGGCTGGTCGGTGCCGCAGGTGGGGCAGGTGATGACCCTGGCGGTCGCGGGCACCGTCAGCCGGGCGGCGCAGGGGCGGGTGAGCCGGTGCAGCGGCCAGCGGCGGCGGACGCGCCCGCGGCAGATGACCGCGGTGTCGCGGGCTGGCTCGTCGCCGACGACGCGAGGGTGGACGGTCGCGCACACGCCGCAGACCACCTCCGGCGGCGAGCCGACGAGGGTGGGGTCGCTGGCGGTGACGGAGAAGACCTGGATCTCGGCCAGGTGCGGGGCCGGCGCCTCGCACACGTCGCAGTGGATGTAGCGCACGGACAGTGGGCCGACGCGGCCCCACTCGCGCGCGATCGCGCCCAGCACGGCCGGGAGGTCCCCACCCACCGGCCCGGTCTGCCCCATGAGCCCATCGTCACACCTGACCCCCGCCGGGGGGCACGGAACGGGCGTACCGCGCCATCCCGGTCAGCGTCGGCGTGGACGCCCGGTCAGTCGTGGCTTGTGAAGGCGCCGACGAGCAGCTGGGTGACGCCCGTGGACACGCAGGCCGACGCGCCGTTCGGCAGGTCGACGAGGACGGTGCCGGCGCTGCCCGCCGGGGCGACCCGCAGCGCGTCGGCCGGGCGCAGCTCGCTCGCGGCCACGCAGCCGGGCAGCGTGCCGGGCTGGGTGAGCCGCAGCTCGGCCACCGCCTGCCCGCCAGGCGGGACGGTGACCGGTGGCGCGTCGGGCCCGCCCTTGCCCGGGTCCTCCTCGGCCGGCGCGCCGAGGCGGGCGCCGGCGGCGTCGACGTACTCGACCGTGGGGTAGCCGGACAGCTGGCAGGCGGTGCCGCCGCGGTTGACGAGCACGATGTTGGCGTAGGTGTGCCCGACCGCGCCGTCGATGTCCTCCAGGGTCCCGGTGAGGTTCTGGGCCGCGCACACGCCCTGCTCGGGCACGGCTGGCGGGGTGGTGGCGCCGGGGCCGGCCAACGTTTCCGGCTCGTCGCCAGTGGTCGCGGCCGGCGCCGGGCCGGTGGCGCCGCCCTCGGGGGCGTCCACGACCGCGGTCCGCTCGTTCGAGCCGGAGCCCGTGACGGGATCACCGCACCCGGCCACCAGCGCAGCGAGCGCGGCGAGGAGCACTATGGCTGGGCCAGTCGCCCAGATCCGACCCGTCCGCATCGCGGGCTCCTTCCCGTCGTGTCACATCTGACGCACCGCAAGCGACCGACGACGGAGAGGACCGTATCCGGGCCAAGGCGGTCAGGGAAGTTCCACGCGCCGCTGCGACGTGTCGCCGTCAGTGACGATTGGGCAAGTCGGGCGTGCCGTGCCCGAACCGCGCCCCGTGGGCGGCAGGGGACACCGCGGCGAGCGCGGCTACCTGGTCCGCGCGAGCTCGGCCGCGGCGGCGGTGAGCCAGCGCCGCGGGTCGGTGATCGCCGCCGGCACGCCACCGGCCAGGTCGGCCAGGGCCAGCGCGGCGGGGACCGCGGGCGGTGGCGGCGCGGCGAGCTGGCCGGCGACCAGCAGCACGGGCACGCCAGGCTGGCCGGCCAGGCGCACGACGTTGCCCACGACCTTGCCGGACAGCGAGGTCGGGTCGAACCGGCCTTCGCCCGTGATCACGACGTCGGCCTCGGCCAGTGCGGCGGGCAGGCCGGCCAGGGCCGCGACCGTCTCGGCGCCGGGGACGAGCCGGGCGCCCCACCCGGCGGCCAGGCCGTAGCCGGTCCCGCCGGCCGCGCCGGCGCCCGGGGCTGCCGGGTCGCCGCCGAGCAGCGCCGCCAGCCGGGCGAGGCCTTCCTCCAGCAGGCTGATGTCGGCCGGGGATGCGCCCTTCTGCGGCCCGAAGACGGCGGCGGCCCCGCGCGGGCCGAGCAGCGGCGCGTCGACGTCGACCAGGCAGAGCACCCCGTCGGGCGGTGCTGGGCGCAGCGCGGCGCGGTCGATGGCGGCCAGCCGGCGCAGCGCGCCGCCGCCGGGGGGCAGCTCGGCGCCGGTCTCGTCGAGGAACCGGGCGCCGAGCGCGCGCAGCGCCCCGGTGCCGCCGTCGGTCGAGGCCGAACCGCCGAGCGCGACCACCACCCGCCGGGTGCCCGGGTCGGCGACGGCGGCGGCGAGCAGGTCGCCGAGGCCGACCGTGTGCGCGCCCAGCGGGTCGCGCCGGTCCCCGAGCAGCGGCAGGCCGCTGCCCCTGGCCAGCTCGACCACGGCGGTGCCGTCGGGCAGCTCCAGCCAGTCGGCGTCGACCACCCGCCCGTCCGGGCCCGTCGCCCGCACGCGGCGGCGGGTGGCGGCCGGCTGGGCCGTGGCGAAGACGTCGAGCGTGCCCTCCCCGCCGTCCGCGAGCGGCAGCAGCCGCACCTCGTCGCCCGGGCGCACGGCGTGCCAGCCGGCGGCCAGCGCCGCCGCCACCTCGTCGGCGGGCAGCGACCCCTTGAAGGAGTCCGGCGCGATCACCACGGTCAGCTGGTCGGCCACCGGCTCATCATGGCCGCGCGGCCGCGGCCCGCCGCAACCGGCCGCCCGCCCGGTCCTGGCCGGGGTGCCGGGCTAGCTGGCCGGGCTGGCCAGCCAGGCGTCGATGCCGGCGAGGGCCCGCTCGCGGACGTCGGCCGGGGCGGCCCCGCCGATGATCGAGCTACGGGCGCACTCGGCGAGCTGCTCGTCGGTCAGGCCGAGCTCGGCGCGGCACAGCTCGTACTCCTGGAGGCAGTTCGGCCCGAAGACGAGCGGGTCGTCGGCGTTGATCGAGCAGCGCACGCCGGCGGCGAGCAGCGCCGGCAGCGGGTGCTCGGCCAGCGAGGGGACCACCGACAGCTGCAGGTTCGAGGTCGGGCACACGTCCAGCACGGTGCCGCGCTCGGCGAGCACCTCGACCAGCGCCGGGTCCTCGATGGAGCGGACGCCGTGCTGCAGCCGGTCCGCGCCGAGCACGTCGATCGCGCCGCGCACCGAGGCCGGGCCGTCGAGCTCGCCGGCGTGCGGCGTCGAGAGCAGGCCGTTGTCCTTCGCGTAGCGGAACGCGTCGACGAACGGCTCGGGCGGGTAGCCGTTCTCGTCGTTGTGCAGGCCCAGGCCGACCACGCCGGCGTCGCGGAACCGGACCGCGGTCTTGGCCACATCGACGGCCTGCTCCGGGGTGTCGAGCACCCGGTCGACGGCGGCCATCCAGCGCACGGTGACGCCGTGGCGGGCGCCGGCCTCCTCGCCGCGGGCGATCACGGTCTCCCATGCGGCCTCGGCCGAGCCGAAGATCTCCAGGTACGGGTAGGGCCAGAAGCTCGGCTCCAGGTAGACGACGCCGTCGTTCGCCGCGTCCTCGACGACCTCGTCGACCAGCCGCTCGAAGTCGGCGCGTTCACGGAACAGCGGCAGGATGCCCCCGATCACCTCGCCGAAGCCGCCGAACTCCGTGAACCCCGTCGTGCGCGGGGTCGGGACGCCGCTGCGGGCCGCGAGGCCGGCCAGCATCGAGGGGCGCATGCCCAGCTCGAGGTGCAGGTGCAGATGCCCCTTGGGCAGGTCATGAAGGCTTCTCATGCTCACTCCTCAGCCGCCGCGTCAGCCGCCGCGCCGCCCGCTGGCGGCATCCTGCGTTGACGGTACGAAGCGCGCGCGGCCGGCCGAAAGATCGCGACGGGGGATTTACCGGGCGGTTACGTAGTCGCAGCGTAGGTCGCGCCGCCGCGCACTCCGTGCGCGTTCGGTCGTCGGGTGGCGGACAGGTCTCGACAGCCGCGGCAAAAAAGTGCTATCACTTTGATAGATCAAGGATGGCTACCGGGCACCGCCCGCTGGGCACGGTCTGGCGGGCGCGGTGGCCAGTACGTCGAGGAGGCCGAGATGACGAGCGGCGCTGACCCGTCGACCGGGCAGGTGGAGATGCCCGAGCCGCGGGTGACCGAGCGGACGATGACCGGGGCGTCCGGGCTGTGGCGGTTCCTGTGGTTCCTGCTCGTGGTGCTGGTCGGCACCGTCATGATCGTGCTGGGCGGGGTACTGATCGACAACGACAGGCCAGCCGCCGGCGGGCCGGTGCTGGGCGTGGGCCTGATCGTCGCGCTCGCCGGCGTGGTGTGCCTGTGTGGGCTGACCGCGGTCGCACCCGGTGAGGCGCGGGTGGTGACGCTGTTCGGCCGCTATGTCGGCACGATCCGCAAGCCCGGCCTGTGCTGGGTGAACCCGTTCACCCAGCGGCGCAAGGTCTCGACCAGGATCCGCAACCACGAGACCGGGGTCGCGAAGGTCAACGACGCCGACGGCAACCCGATCGAGATCGCCGGGGTCGTGGTCTGGCAGGTCGCGGACACCGCCCAGGCGGTCTTCGAGGTGGACGACTTCCGGGAGTTCGTCGCCATCCAGACCGAGACCGCGGTGCGGCACATCGCCACCCGCTACCCCTACGACGCGCACGACTCCGGCGCCATGTCGCTGCGGGAGAACGCGGACGAGATCACCAGCCAGCTCTCCAGCGAGATCGCGAACCGGGTGGCGTCCGCCGGTGTCGAGGTGATCGAGTCCCGGCTCACCCGGCTCGCCTACGCGCCCGAGATCGCCCAGGCGATGCTGCGCCGCCAGCAGGCGAACGCCGTGGTCGCGGCGCGCACCCGGATCGTCGAGGGCGCGGTCGGCATGGTCGAGTCGGCGCTGGCGCGGCTGGAGCACGAGGACGTCGTCGAGCTCGACGAAGAGCGCAAGGCGACCATGGTCAGCAACCTGCTCGTCGTGCTGTGCAGCGAGCAGGCCACCCAGCCGGTGGTGAACGCCGGGTCGCTCTACAACTGATCCAGGGCCGTGACGGAGCGGAAGAAGATCCTGCTGCGACTCGACCCGGTCGTGCACGACGCGATCGCTCGCTGGGCCGGGGACGAGCTGCGCAGCACCAACGCGCAGATCGAGTTCCTGCTGCGCAGCGCGCTGGCCGCGGCGGGCCGCCTGCCGACCGGCGTGGGCCGACTCCCGATGCGGGGTCGGCCCCCCAGGTCGAGACCCGAGACCGAGACCGGCGCCAGCCCGCCCACCGCTGGCGGCGGCGCGGACGCGGCCGAGGACTCCGGGGGCAGCGCCGACGCCGGCACCGAGAACTCCACCGCCACCGCCGCCGAGGGCGACGGCACCGGGGACAGCGGCGGGGGCGGCACCGCCGGCCCGGCCAGGCCGACGGACCCCGACTGACGACGAGCATCCCGACGAGTCCAGGAGCACGCCGTGGAACTGCCCACCTCCCTCGCGGCCCAGCTGTACCTGCTCACGTACGACCCGGAGAAGGAGCGGATGGCCAGGGCGACGTTCCTCGGCCCAGGGCTGCGCGCCGCCGCGCTGTTCGAGCTCCTGCGCGACGGCCGGGTCGCCGACGAGGGCGGCAAGGTGGCCGTGCGGCCCGAGGTGCGCCGGCGGGCCGGCGCCCCGGCCGCCGTGGGCGCGGGCGACCCGCTGCTCACCCGGGTGGCCGAGCAGCTCGAGGGCTCGGCCCGGCCGCGCTCGTGGGCGCACTGGATCGGCCGGGACAACCGCGGGAGCACCCTGGCCGTGCGCGACCAGCTGGTCGCTGGCGGCTGGCTGCGGCTGGAGCAGGACGTGGTGCTCGGGATCTTCCCGCACACCACGGCGCGCGCCCGCGACCACCGGCTGGTGCGTGGCCTGCTCACCGAGGTGCGCCGGGCGCTGCGCGGCGACACCCCCGTCGGCCAGCTACCGGACCAGACCAGGGCGCTCGCCGCGCTCGCCGTGGCGGCGGAGCTCGGTCCGGTGGCGAACGGCCGGGAGCGGCGGGCCTACCGGGAACGCGCCCGTGCGCTCGCCGAGGTCCTCGGGCCCGTCGACCCGGCGCTGCGGCGCGTGATCCGGATCCACAAGGCGGCCTCCAGCAGCTCCGGCTGACGGACCGGTGGCCAGACCGGCGCCGCGTTTGCCGTCCGGTTGGGCAGCGGGGGTCGGGCCCGGCGTGCGTCATGTGGGGATCGGCGTCCGCCTGTTGCCGGGTGACGTCCGCCTGTTGCCGGGTGACGTCCGCCTGTTGCCGGGTGAATGGAACGCTGTGCTCGTGCGTGTCGTGCTCGCGGAAGATCTTGCCCTGCTGCGTGACGGGCTGGTGCGGCTGCTCACCGCGTACGAGTTCGAGGTGGTGGCGGCCGTCGACAACGCGCCCTCGCTGGTCCGGGCGCTGACCTCGGACCCGCCGGACGTGGCGGTCGTGGACGTGCGGCTGCCGCCGACGTTCACCGACGAGGGCCTGCGGGCCGCGATCGAGGCCCGCACCGCCATCCCCGGGCTGCCGGTCCTCGTCCTGTCCCAGGACGTGCAGCCGCTGTACGCCCGTGAGCTGCTGGCGAGCCCGGGCGGTGGGGTCGGTTACCTGCTCAAGGATCGGGTCGCCGACGTCGGGCAGTTCGTCGACGCGGTGCGCCGGGTCGCGGCCGGTGGCTCGGCGATGGACCCGGAGGTGGTCGCCGAGCTGCTGACCCGCCGGGCCAACGACGAGCCGCTGGCCGCGCTGACCCCGCGGGAGCGTGAGGTGCTCGGCCTGATGGCCGAGGGCCGGTCGAACGCCGCCATCGCCAACCGGCTGTTCATCACCGAGAAGGCGGTCGGCAAGCACACCAACAACATCTTCAGCAAGCTCGGTCTGGAGCAGTCCGGCGACGACAACCGCCGCGTGCTCGCCGTCCTCGCCTACCTCAACGCCACCCCTGGCTGACCGGCACGCGCGGGCGGCGAGCCGGCAGCCGGTCAGACCCAGCGGTTCATGCCGGTGAGGATGTGGCCGATCTTCAGCCAGGTCTCCCGGCCGACCACGCCGTCCACCGTGATGGGCGGGTACCAGGGGGAGTTCAGCCGCTGCAGCGACCCGACCCGGGCCCGGGTGGCCTCGCCGAAGACGCCGTCGGGGACGAGGCGCCACGGGTCGCCGGTCGGCGCCTCGTGCCCAAAAATGATGTTCAGCGCGTTCTGCAGCTCGACCACTTCCGGGCGGCGGTCGCCAAACCGCAGCACCGGCATGTGCTGGTAACGCAGCTGGGCCTGCGCGCTGCCGCCCTCGCCGCGCAGCGCGAGCGCCGTCGTCAGAACGTCGCGGCGCCGGTTCGCCCGGATGTCGCCGGGGCAGGAATGCCCGCCCCAGGCCGCGCCGCCCATCCGGTGGGTGCCGATGCCGAAGCCCTGGACGCTGTCGGTGATCTCCCCCCGCCAGCCGAACTCGCCCATACCCCAGGCGAAGATCTCGCCGAGGCGCTGGACCTGGATCGGCGTGTAGTCCTCGTGCGCGTATCCCTCGGTTTCCACGGAAATCCAGTAGGGATTGCCGTCCGCCTGCGCCCAGGCGCGCCGGTCCAGCTCGACGTACTGCTCGACCAGCCCGCTCCTGCTGACCCACAGGTGGCTGCTGACCTGCGACGACGAGTTGTTGAACCACCCGTACAGGCTGCCGTTGCCCTGCTGGACATGAGGGATCAGGCCGCGGGTTGGCTGGATCATCGACCCGCGCCAGTTGCGGACGGGGCGCCAGACGGCGCCCGGGTACCTCGTCGCGGCCATCTCATCGCTCCCGCTGATATCGCTGGCCGACCGACGTTCCGTTGTGGCCCATGCCGTCCCCTCCGTGCCGCGGGTCCCGTGGCGATCTCGGTGCCAACCCGGCACCGAGCGGCAGGCCAGGTCCCGCCCCGGTAACGCGCTTTCGGTCGACATTCTGGGCATTGTCCGGAACAGCCCTTCCGCCGCCCCCGTCCAGTGCCGTCTGGCCGGTCGAGAACGGGTCGTCCGGCCCGCTTTCCGCCGGCTACGGGCGTGATAGTGACAACCGCGTCCTGGCTGGCCGGGTCTTTACACTCCGTCCGTGACTGTCACTCCTTGTACGCATGACCCGCATCCGCCGGTCGACAACCACTCCGCCGCCCCGGCCGCCGGCCCGGCCCGGACACCTCAGGTGCTGCCTGGCCCTCCGCCGCCGGCGGTGCGCGCGCTGCGGACCGCGGTCTTCGTCGACGAGCAGGGCGTCCCGGCCGAACTGGAGCACGACGCGGCGGACGAGCTCGCCGACCACGCGGTGCTCTGGGACGACGCCGGGCAGGTGCTGGCGACCGGCCGGCTGCTCGACCCGGCCGCCGTCGCCAGCCTGGTCACCGGCCCAGCGGGCTGGGCCGCCGCGGCCGACGACGAACCGGTCGGGGTGATCGGTCGGGTCGCGGTGCGGGGAGACGCCCGGGGCCGCGGGCTCGGGCGGGCGGTCACCGAGGCGCTCGAGCGCCGGGCCGCCCAGCGCGGGCTGACCACGATCAGCCTGCACGCCCAGGTCACGGCGGCCGGGATGTACGCCCGGCTCGGCTACCGGGAGTTCGGACCGCGCGACCGGACGGTGGGGATCGAGCACGTCTGGATGCGCCGGGCGCTGCTGCCCGGGCTGCGCCGGGTGCGCGACGACGACGGCCCCGAGCTGGAGCGGCTGATCGGCGGGATCTGGGCCGAGTACCCCGGATGCGTGCTGGACGTCGACGCCGAGGAGCCGTGGATGCGCGCTCCGGCCAGCGCCTACGACGGCGACGCCGGCGGCCGCGGGTACCGGGGCGCGATGTGGGTCGTCGACGCCGCCGGGGCTGGCGTCGGTGCCGACGGGGGTGCCGACGGGGGTGCCGGCCCGGCCGGGCGGCTGGTGGCCTGCGTGGCGGTGCGCGAGACGGCGGAGCCACGGCGGGTGGAGCTCAAGTCGCTGTACGTGGCCGCCGCCGCGCGGCGCCGCGGGCTCGGTGCGGCACTGGTGTGGCGGGTCGAGCGGGAGGCCAGGCGGCGCGGGGCACGGTTCGTCGACCTCTGGACCGACACACGGTTCACGGATGCCCATCGCCTGTACGAACGGCTCGGATACGCAGCGACAGGGCAGACCCGCGATCTGCATGACCTGTCCAACACGACGGAGTACTACTACTCCAAGGAGTTGCCGAACCTCCGGTAGCACCGCGTACCGTGTCGTTGCCCTCTCGTTGTGCTGTCGGTGACGGTCGGGTCGGGTTCCGGTCGGAGGTCTCGCATTTCCGTGTGACCTGGGCTATACACCAAAGGACCCGCAACGTTTACTGATCAGTAACTTCGGGGTTGCCGTCCCACGGCCGCCCCAGCCGAGCCGCCAGGAGCCCGCCTGTGTCGACGACACCGCCAGGTCCATCCGGCCAGCCAGCCGACCTGCCCGGGGCAACGCCGGGCGCGGCCTCGAACGCGGGAGCCGGGCAGCCCGACACAGGCGGGCGCTCAACGGCCTTCTGGACCGCCCTGGCGGACTTCGCCGGCCGCCGGGGGCTGATCATCGCCCTGATCACGGTGCTGATCACCGGGGGTCTTGGCTTCGGCCTCACCCGGCTGGAGTTCACGACCGGCCAGGACAACTACCTGAACGCCGATTCGCAGATCGCCAAGGACAACGTCGCCTACCAGTCGCTGTTCGGCGGCCAGGCGATGATCACGGTGCTGACCCTGGACGAGGGGCGCGAGCTCAAGGACCTGTTCACCCCGGCCAACATCGCCAAGTTCGAGGAGCTGGCCCGAGAGGTCGGGGAGAACGAGCGGATCGAGGCGGTCATCACGCCGCTCACCGCTCTTGAGTTCACCGACAACCTGATCCAGCAGGACAGTTCCGGCCAGCGGGTCGACAGCCCGGTCACCAGCGTCGCCGGGGAGCTGCTGCTCGGCGCCCGGGAGCGGGACCCGGACGAGGCGTCGAAGGCCACGAGGCTCGCCGACTCCCTCAAGACGCTGGAGCGGGTCACCGCAATCCCGCCGGCCGAGCGGGTGATGACGAACCCGGACTGGATCGACTTCCTGCTGTACGACAACTCCGGCGAGATCCGCAAGTCGCTGCTGCCCTTCTTCCCGAACGACCGCAACGCCCAGATCGTCTTCCGCATCGTCGGCAACGCCTCGCTGGAGGAGGAGGGCCAGGCCGCGGCCGTCGTCGAGGAGGCGATGGCCGAGCGCCAGTTCGACAACGCGACGACCGTCACCACCGGTGCCCCGGTCCTGCTCCGCGACATCAACGACTACCTGCGCGGCGGCTTCCTCACCCTGGGCGGGATCGCGCTCGCGCTGATGGCCGGGCTGCTGCTGGTCGCGTTCGCGGTCCGCTGGCGGCTGCTCCCGCTCGGCGTCGTCGCGGTCGGCCTGGTGTGGAGCTTCGGCCTGGCCGGCTACCTCGGCCTGCCGCTGTCGGTGGTGACGATGGCCGGCCTGCCGGTGCTGCTCGGCGTCGGCATCGACTTCGCCGTGCAGCTGCACAGCCGGGCGGAGGAGGAGGCGCAGCTCGACCGGGTCGACAGCCCGGTGGCCGAGGCGCTGCGCCGGCTGATGCCCGGCCTGCTGCTGGCCACCGTGGCGGCCGTGGTCGCGTTCCTCGCGCTGGAGTTCAGCGCGGTGCCGATGATCCGCGACTTCGGCGTGCTGCTGGCCGTCGGCCTGCCGGTGATCGTGCTCGCCACCGTCCTGCTCACGTCGGCGTCGCTGGCGTTCCGGGAGCGGCGCTCGCCGACCCCGCCGAAGGACTACACCCACGGGCCGCTCGGCCGGGCCACCACCTGGCTCGGCTCGCTGCCGAAGGCCGCCGCGATCCCGCTGATGGTGCTCTCCGTCGCCGCGCTCGTCGGCGGCGTGGTCGCCGAGCCCCGGCTCAACGTGGAAACGGACCCGGAGAAGTGGGTCAGCCAGTCGAGCCAGGTCATCAAGGACATCACCGAGCTGCGGCGGCAGACCGGATCCAGCAGCGAGCTGGGCATCTACGTGCAGTCCGACAACGTGTTCGACGACGAGACGGTCGCCTTCGTCGACCGCTTCGCCCGCGAGCAGCTGGACAGGTACCCGACCGAGCTGCTGACCGCCTCGAGCATCGTGACCACGGTCAGCTTCCTGCTCGACGTGCCGGGCGTCGAGCCGGGCTCGGTGCCGCCCACCGGCGAGGACATCAGCAGGGCCTACGACCGCGCCCCGGAGGCGATCCAGCGCAGCACGGTCGACCTCGTCGACGGGGATGGCCCGGGTGGCGCGCTCAACCTGATCTTCCGGACCGGGCCGGGCTCGCTGAAGGAGCGCTCCGTCGTCGTCAACGACATCCGGGACTCGGTCAACCCGCCCGAGGGCGTGCGGGCCACCCCGTCCGGGCTCGCGGTCGTCGGCGTGGGCCTGCTGGACAACTTCGAGAAGAACCGGGTCGAGCTGACCTACTTCGCGCTGGCCGCCGTCTTCGTGGTGCTGCTGGCGCGCTACCGCAGCCTGGTCAGGACCCTGCTGTCGATGGTGCCCGTGCTGATCGCGGTCGGCCTGACGTCGCTCATCGCCTGGGCGGCTGGGCTGACCCTCAGCCCGATGACCGCCGTCGGTGGCCCGCTGGTGGTGGCGCTGTGCACCGAGTTCACGGCCCTGATCGTGCTGCGCCACCTGGAGGAACGGGCGCGTGGCCGCGAGCCGCGGGTGGCCGCGCACGAGGCCGCCGCCCGTACCGGCCGGGCCTTCCTGGTCTCGGCGGCCGCCGCGGTCATCGGCATCCTGGTGCTCGCGACCAGCCCGCTGCCGCTCCTGCGCGGCTTCGGCCTCGTCGTCGCGCTGAACGTCGGCGTGGCGCTGCTGTCCGCGCTGATCGTGCTGCCGCCGCTGCTGGTGTGGGCGGACGCGCATGGCTGGGTGTACCGGCCGAGGCGGCCGGGCCCGGTGGTCCCGCCGCCCGCCCCGCCGGCCGAGGCGACACCGGCCG
>JADGHD010000185.1 GCA_019689615.1 Frankia sp.
GCCCGCCCCCGCTACCTCACCACCGAACCCGGCATGGGCTACCGCTACCAGCCGTAGAACGCCGCCGAAATGAATATTGCCCTCCGTGAGGTGTGACGCCCTTTCGGTAAGATGCGCCGGAAGGGGGGAACCAGTTGACCTTGACGTCGAGCCAGAATCCTCCGCGCTGGCGGCCATCCCGCGCGGGAATTCTGAACGTCTACCAGTACGGCGACGAGACGCTGCACTTCGCCGGCGGGCGGCTGCTGCTGCGCGGGGTCAACGGGTCCGGCAAGTCGACGGCCATGAACATGCTGCTGCCGTTCCTGCTGGAGGCCGACACCCGCCGGATCGACGCCGCGGGCGAGCAGACCGGCGTTCTGCGCTCCTGGATGCTCGCCGACAACGACGAGACACAGCGCACCGGCTACCTGTGGATCGAGTTCGCCCGGCCGGACCACGACGTCCCCGGCGGCGTGCGTCACCACTCCTTCGGCTGCGGCATCCGGGCGAACCGCGGCACCGACCGGGTCACCTCCTGGTGGTTCTCGACCCCGCGGCGCCCCGGCATCGACTTCCCGCTGACCGCGCACCGGGTCCCGCTCAGCGTCGAGGCGCTGCGCGCGGAGCTGGGCGCGGACGCCGTCTTCAGCAGGACGGCGGACTACCAGGCCGAGGTGTCCCGGCGGCTGTTCGGCGGCGCGGACCCGTCCGGCTACCTGGCGCTGCTCCACCAGATCCGCAACCCGCGGATCGGCGACCGCGTCGACACCGACCTGCCGCAACGACTGCGTGAGGCGCTGCCACCGGTGCCGGAGGACGCCGTCGCCGACGCCGCCCAGCCGCTGGAGGACCTCGAGGACCACCGGCGCAACGTCACCGCTCTCGAACAGACCGACCGGGCGCTGGGCAGCCTGCTCGACACCTACCGGAACTACGGCCGGCGGGTGCTGCGGGCCGCGGCGGCGGACACGGCAACGGCCGTCAGCGTGGCCCGGTCGGCCGCCCAGCAGCGGGGGCGGCTGCGTTCCCTCGCCGAGCAGGCCGCCGCGACCAAGCGCCGCCTCGCCGAGCGGGTCGATGAGCTGGAGCGGGAGCGGGCCACGGCCGAGGCGCGGCTGAAGGGCCTGCACGACTCCGCCGCCTACCGCGACCACCAGGCCCTGCTCGCCCAGGAGGGGCACGTCGAGAGCCTGCGCCAGCAGGCCGAGGCGCAGGCGGATCGGCAGGACCTCGCCCAGCGGCGGGTCGGCGCGGCCACCGCCGCGGTGACCAGGCGGCGAGGCCGGGTCGATGAGGACCTCGCTCGGGTCCACGCCGGCCTGGCGGAGGTGGCCCGGCTCGCGCGTCCCGCCGCGGTCCAGCTCCGGCTGCCGGACCCGCCGGCGCTACAGGTCGAGACCCGTCCCGGCGGGGTGGAGGGACCGGCGCCGGGCACCGACCCGCTGGCCCGCTTCAGCCTCAACGCGGCCGGTGACGCCCTGCGGCGGCGCCGTGACGAGGTGCGCGAGGTCGGCAGGCTGCTGCGTGCGGCCGAGAAGGCCGACGCCGACGCGAAGGCGGCGAACGCCCGCGCCGCGGCCGCCCGCGAGGACGCCGACCGGGAACGGGAGCGTGCCGCGACCGCCCGCGCCGAGGCCGACGAAGCCGCGAACCGGCATCGCGCCGACGTGCTGGAGTGGGCCGCGAAGCTGGCCGCCCTGCTCCGGGCGGTGCCGCCGGCCCAACCGGACGGCCCAGCGGAATGGCTGCCCGTGCCGCCCGTGCCCGACCCCGGCGGCGAGGATCCGCGCGCGACCGCCCACGCCCGGGTGGCGGCCGCGGCTGCCGCCGCGGCCGACGCGGGGGAGCTTCTTGCCGCGGCCGTGGCGGCGGCGGCCGTCCGGGTTGCCGAGGCAGAGCGGGAGGCGTCCCGGCTGGCGGAGGATCTGGCCGCGGCGCGCGCGGCCACCGAGCTGCCGCTGCCACGCGGCGGCTGGCAGGCGGCCCAGCCACCGGACGCCGTCCTGTTCGCCTCGCTCGTCGACTTCGCCCCCCACCTCGGCCCCGCCGCCCGCGCCGGCCTTGAGGCGGCCTGCGAAGCCGCCGGCCTGCTGGCGGCGCACGTGCGCGACGACGGCGTCGTGGTGGCCGGCACCGGGGAGCTGCTCGTCGTCCCGGGGCCGGCCGCGGCCCCGAACCTCGCCTCGGCGCTCGTTCCCGCGCTGCCGAGCGGGGCGACGGTCGGGGCGGAGACGGTCCGGCGCGTCCTCGAACAGGTCGGGCTGGGCCCGGCCGCCAACGCCGCGCTCTGGGTGGACGTCGACGGCTCGTTTGGCGCGGGGCCGCTGCGCGGCCGGCACGGCAAGGCCGGCGCCGAGCATGTCGGCGCCGGGGCGCGGGCGGCGGCACGGGAACGCCGGATCGCGCAGCTGGCGGCGGCGCTGGAGCACGCCGAGCGCAGCCGGGACGTCCACCGACGGACGCACGATGCACTGCGGCAGCACGCCGAGCAGCTGCGGGCGCTCGCCAGGGCCGTGCCGTCGACCAGGCCGGTCGACGATGCCGTCGCGATCGCCGTCGGCGCGACGGGCACGGCCCGGCGGGCCGCGGAACGGGCCGACGAGGCACGCGCCGCCGCGGTGCAGGCCGAGCGCACGGCCGACCAGACCTGGGCCCGCGCCCAGACCGAGGCGGCGACCGCCCGACTGACCCTCGACGGCGACGCCCTGGCCGACACCGAGGCCGCGGTGAACGACGCCCGCGCAGAACTCGAGCGGCTGCCGGGGCGGGTCGAGGCCGCGCGCCGCTCCCTGGAGGACTGGACGACGGCCGTGGCCACCTGGGAGGCGGAGACGGCGGAGCTGGCCAGGGCCGTGGCAGCCGCCGCCGAGGCGGAGCAGCGCGCCTCCTCGGCTGCCGAGGCGCTGGCGGCCGCGCGGTCGGCGCTCGGCGAGGAGCCGCGTCGGGTCGCCGAGCAGATCACCCGGCTGGAAGCCCGGCGCAGGGGCCTCGCGACCGAGCTGGAGACCGCCCGCGGTAACCACACCGAGGCCGTGGCGGCCGCCGCGAAAGCCGATGCGGAGGCCACGGGCGCGGAGGGCGCGGCCGACCGGGCGGAACAGGCGTGCCGGGACCAGCGGCGGAAGCTGCTCGCCGTGGCCGCGGTGAGCGGCCTGCTGGCGGCGGCCCACGGCACGCCGGACCAGACCGGGCAGGGGTGGCCGCCACCAGCCCCGGACAACGTCGAGGGGACGGCCCGCCTGGTCGCGGCGCTGCGCGAGCTGGTGCCCGAGCCCGACCGCGAGGTGGGCGAGGACGCGCTCGACCGGTCGCTGCGCGCCGTCCGCGACAGCCTGGGCGCTGGCTGGGACGCCGAGTCCCGCCGCGGCGCGGACGGCGCGCCCCTGGCCGTCGAGGTGTCCGGCCCCTACGGGCGGCGGGTGCTGCCTGACGCCGCCGTCCAGGTCGCGGCCGACCTACGGCGCGCCCGCGGGCTGCTCACCGCCCAGCAGGATCAGGCGCTGCGCAACCTGCTGCACGGCAGGGTCGCCCAGGAGGTCGCCCGCGCGCTGTTCGACGCCCGCGAACTGGTCGGGCGGATGAACACCGTGCTCGGCCAGGTGACCACCACCCACGGCATCGGCGTCCGGCTCGACTGGCGGACCCGCGGCGACCTCGAACCTGCCACGGCCACGGCGCTGAAGCTCCTCGCCAAGGACCCGGACGCGCGCACCCCAGAGGAGGACGCCGCCGTGCGCGCCGCGGTCGCCGCCCTCGTGGACGAGGCGCGGGCCAACCGGCCCGATGCCTCCTACCGCGACGTCATCGGCGAGGTTCTGGACTATCGCCGCTGGCACGAGCTGCGGATCTACCTGCAGCGGCCGGAACGCCCCGACGAGCTGCTCAGCCGGCGCACCCGGCTGTCGGAGGGCGAGAAGAAGCTCGTCACCTATCTGCCGATGGCAGCGGCGGCCGCGGCATCGGCGGCCGCCCACGACCCCCACCAGGTGGGCGCGCCGCGGCTGATCCTGCTCGACGACGCCTTCGCGAAGGTGTCCGAGGACAACCACGAGCGACTGTTCGGCCTGCTGGTGAACCTGGACCTCGACTTCGTCGTGACGAGCGAGCGACTGTTCGGCACCCACGCGAGCGTGCCCGAACTGTCGATCGTCGAAGTGCTGCGCGACCCGGACCTGCGCACGATCGCCCTCGTCCGCTACCACTGGGACGGCCAGCGGCGCACCGAGCTGGCGGGCGCGGCCCGGTGAGGGAGCGCCGCCCGGTGCGGGACACCTCGACCGCCGAACCGGACCACGATGTCCGCGCGGGCGGCGCCGGTGCGGGGCGGGCTGAGGTGAGCACGTCTGTGTTCGCCTACGTCACCGAAAGCCCGGAGTACCGAACGATCCTCGGCATCTTCGCGGGGACCTTCTTCGCCGAGCTCACCCCGGAGGACGTCACCGCCCGGCTCGCCGAGGCCGGCGTCGTGCTCCCGGTCGAGACGGTGGCCAGCCGGCTGGAGAGCCTGCGGGGATGGGGCAACCTCGACGTCTCCGCGTCCGTCGGCGCGGTCAGCACCGTCGCCGACTACTACCGCCGCCGTAACCGCTACCTGATCACGCGGATCGGGCAGGAGGTGTACGAGCTCGTCGAGGGTGTGCTCGCCCAGGTCGACGAGGTCCGCGACGTCTCCCTGGGCCGGCTCGACGCGCTCGCCGCCGCCCTGGATGCGCTGCTGCGGCTCGACGTCGAGCGAACCGAGCCGGCGGTACTCGCCGACCGCGTCCGCGCCGTCTTCGACCCGCACCGCGCCTTCTCCGCCGAGATCACCCAGTTCTTCGCCGCGATCAACCAGTGGCAGTCGCGGTTCGACCTCGACGAGACCGAGTTCGCGTTCTTCTCCGAGGTGCTCGTCGGCTACGTCGGCGAGCGGCTGGACCTCCTGGAGCGCCGGGCCCGGCCGATCGCCGCCCTGCTCGGCGAGCTGGAGCCGCGGGTGCCCGTGCTGGTCGCCCGCGCCCGCGACGGCCTGGCCGCGCGGGTCGCCGAGGCGGGCCTCACCGGCGTGCGGGTACGTGCCGAGCACGGCAGCACCATCCAGGACTGGGAGAACCTCACCGCCTGGTTCCGCGGCCGCCCGAACACCCCAAGCCGGGTCGCGACCCTCGGCCGTGACGCGGTGAGCGCCGTGCGCACCCTGACCCAGAACCTGGTCCGGCTGTCCCGTTCGGGCGTCGGCGGCACCTCGCGCCGGGCCGACTTCCTGCGGCTGGCCGGATGGTTCGAGCAGGCCGGCCGCGAGCGGCCCGACCAGGCGCATCAGCTCGCGGCCGCAGCCTTCGGCCTGTTCGGCTGCCGGCATCTCGGCGCGGCGGCCGGGGACCAGACCGATCCCGTCCCCTCCGGCACGTCCTGGTGGGACGCGCCGGCGGCGCAGGTCCCGGTGAGTCTGCGCCAGCGTGGGGACACCACCAACCGGGGCCGCTCCGGACAGGTGCTCGACAGATCACGGGAACGGGCCTATCTGCTGGCCCGGCGCCGGGCCGCCGAGGAGAGCGCCGCCGCCGCGCGCGCCGAGCTGCTGGCAGCCGTCTCCGCCCCGGACGGCGCGCTCGGTGACGGCACCCGGCTGTCCGAGCCGGCGCTGGTCTGCCTGCAGCGCCTGCTCGGGCCGGCCGTGGCGGCGATGGGTCCCGCCGGCTCCAAGGGCGAGGCCGAGGCCGACGGGCTGCGCTGCGTCGTCGAACGGCGGCCAGGCCAGGTGACCGGGCTGCACACGCCTGCCGGCACCCTGACGATCCACGATCTCGCCCTCACTCTGCTCCCGGTGGGGGTGGCGTGATGGCGCACGACGACCCGCGGCGACCCGGCGAGCTCGTAGCCGCGGGACGCGCGCTCCTCACCAGCCCATGGCGGACCGCCGAGGCGGACCGGTCGCTGTTCGCCCTGATCCGCCGGCACGCCGACGTGCTCGACCGCTGGTTCACCCAACGGCTGGGCTACCGCCTCGTCGTCGGCGCCGACACCGCCCGACTGGTCAAGTCCGGGTACATCCCGCCCGACCGGCCGCTGCGCACCCACACCGGCCTGCCGTTCACCTCGCGCCAGTACGTCGCGCTGGCGCTGGTGCTGGCGGCGACGGCGTCCGGACCGGACCGGATCAGCCTGCGAGACCTGGTCATGCAGGTGCGGTCCGCCGCGGCGGACGCCGAGATCACACTGGACGGCGGCACGGGGGACCGCCGGGCCCTCGTCACCGCGCTGCGGTTCCTCATCGAGCACGGCGTGCTGCGCGAGCTGGACCGGTCGGTCGCCGGCTACGAGGCAGACGAGGGGGCGGACGCGCTGCTGGAGATCCGCAACGACCGGCTGGCGATGCTGCCGACCCCGGCGCTGGTGGGCGCACGGTCCGCCGCCGACCTGCTGGCCCGCGCCCGCGGCGAGGGACGCGGCCGGGCGGCGCTGCGGCGGCGGCTGGTGGAGGACCCGGTGCTGTATGCCGACGAGGTGGCGCCCGAGGACTGGGCGGAGCTGCGCCGCCGCTTCGGCGAGGAGGCCCGCTACTGCGAGGAGATGTTCGGTCTGCTCGTCGAGGCCCGCGCCGAGGGCGTCGCCGCCGTCGACGTCGACGGGGGGTGCAGCGACACCGCGTTCCCGGCCGGCGGGACGACCGCGCACGCGGCGCTCCTGCTCGTCGAGGCGCTCGTCGCCCGCCACCGGGACGGCGCCACCGCCGCCGCGCTCGACGGCGAACTGGCCGACCTGCTTGACCGCTACGGCCGGTACTGGCGCAAGGACGCCCTTGCCGAACCGGCGCGGCTGCGCGCCGAGGCGGTGGGGCTGCTGGAGTCGATGAGCCTGGTCCGGTGGGGACCGGACGGGCGGCTGTACCCCCGTCCCGCCGCCGCGCGGTTCGCTCCCGCCGTCACCGTCAACGAGCCTGCGGCGAACGAGCCCCAGCAGGGAACACTCCTGTGAACAGCGCCGTGAGCAACCCCATGAACGGTCCCGTGAACACGGCTGTGGACAGTGCCGCGGAGCCGCACCCGTTCCTGGCCGATCCGTCCCTGCGCCCGCTGTGGCAGGCGGTCGCGGCGGCGCTGGACCGCAACGGCCTGGACTGGCGGGGCCGGCTGGCGCTTCCCGCCCTTGAGCCGGAGGGCCGCCGGCGTCTCGGCGTCCTCGTGGAGCGTCCCGTGCGGGAGGGCCGCCGGGCGCTGCCGCTGGCGGACGTGGCGGCCGCCGTGGAGCGGCTGACCGGGGTCGGGCTCGTCGAGGCCCTCACCGCCCTCGGCTGCGCGCCGCGCGGGCGCCGGGAGGCGGCGCGGACCCGGCGCGCCCAGTCCGAGCAGCGCCGCGCCGCGCTCGAAGCGGCCGTCGAGGCGCATCTCGGTCAGGCCGGCGGATGGGTGGCCGACTGGCGGGACGCAGCCTGGTCCGACGGCCTGTTCGCCGGACGTGAGCCGGACCAGGTCACGGACCTGGTCCGCGCCGTGGCCGCGGTGCTCGCCCACACCGGGTCGGGCCTGAGCCGGGGGGAGATCGCCGCCCGGGAACGCGGTGACGCCCACGCCCTCGACAGCTCCACCCGGCTGGCCGCCCTGGTCACCCGCGCGCTGGTGGCGCGGGACGGCCCGGCGGGCGAGCGGGCGGCCTGGGAGCGCGCCGGCATCCCGCTCGACCTGGTGTCCGCGCCGGTGCTCACCTGGGCGCTGCCGCTGCTCGGCGAGTCGGCCGTTGCCGCGTCCGCCCGGGCGATGACCGCCGCCGGGCTGCCCCTGCACCTGACCGTGCTGGCGCTGCGCGCGGCGCCCCTCGCCGTCCCGGCGGGGACTCCCGTGCTGGTCGTCGAGAACCCCCGGCTGGTCGAGGCCGCGGCGCGCCGCGGGCTGCAGGCGGCGGTGCTGTGCACGGGCGGCAACCCGGCGACCGCGCCGTCGGAGGCGATGGCCCAGCTGCGCGCCGGCGGCGCCGAGCTGCGCTACCACGGCGACTTCGACGCGGCCGGGCTGACGATGACCGCGCGGGCCCGCGCGGCCGGCTGCGAGCCGTTCCACATGGCGGCCGCCGACTACCGCGCCGCCCTCGCGGCGGCCCGCGCCGAGGGTGTCGACCTGCCCCGGGACCCGGCGCCGCCACCGGCCACACCGTGGGACCCCGACCTCGCGGTGGAGTTCGACGCCCACCGGGCGATCGTGCACGAGGAGCGGGTGATGGACGCGGTCCTGTCCGCCCACGGCTTCGCGGGTCGCTGACGTCCCGCAGCAGGGCGCAGCTCCTCGGCCGGCCAGGGCGGGCTGGTCACGTGCT
Source organism: Frankia sp. (assembly GCA_019689615.1). Taxonomy (GTDB): domain Bacteria; phylum Actinomycetota; class Actinomycetes; order Frankiales; family Frankiaceae; genus Pseudofrankia. The sequence goes on from JADGHD010000185.1 coordinate 8,272, forward strand.
GGGATACGTCCAGGCGCTGCCGGTGCCGCGGTACTGCTCGAGGGGGATCGGCTCGACCCCGGGGCGCATCCGGTCGGTGTACAGGCGGCCGTCGAGGTGGTCGACCTCGTGGGCGACGAGGCGGGCAAGGCCCTTCTCGAACACGGTGATCCGCCGTGTCCCGTCGACCTCGGCGTGTTCGACG
>JADGHD010000186.1 GCA_019689615.1 Frankia sp.
GGGTGTCGGGGGTGAGGCTCCGGGCTGGCGGCCGTTCGCGGTCCCGGCCCGGCGGGCAGTCAACCGCCCAGCGGCCATGTCCCGCCGCGCCCGCCAAGGCCCTGGGCCGTCCGGTCGGCCAAGGGTCGACATCCGCGCCGGAGGACACCATGACCTGCACCCATGACACGTTTGGCACGGACGCGGGGTCCGTCGCTCATCGTGGCATATCTCCCCGTGATCCTCAGGAGACTTCCTTGACCACGATCTACAACGGCATGTCGGCTGCGGCCCTCGGCAAGGCGGCGTGGCAGAAGAGCCAGCGCAGCAACTCGCAGGGGAACTGCGTCGAGATGGCCAGGATCTCGGACGACGCCATCGCGGTCCGCAACTCGCGTGATCCGCACGGGCCCGCCCTCATCTACACGAACGCCGAGATCGAGGCCCTGATCCTGGGTGCCAAGGACGGCGACTTCGACAACCTGCTCGTCTGATGCTTCGCGCCGCCGCCGGAGCCGGGATTTCCCGCTGCCTGACCACGACTGGGGCGCAGCTGCCGGCCTCAGTCGTCGACCGTCCTTCCGCCCGACCATGGTCCGGAGCCTCGATGGACACCCTGCTTTCGGAGAAGACGCTGACGGGGGAGCGCATCTTCACGTCCAGCGACCTTCCGTGCCTGTCTCTGCCGGACGCGGATGGCCTGGTCACCTGTCGGTGGTTCCAGGACCCGGCACCCGGCGGCCTGGCGCGCGCGACCACGGGAACGACCGACGGCGACACCCCGGGGCAGCGTGGCCCCGGCCAGGTCGGGTTCGTCGCCGTCGATCGTTCCTGGCTGGTCCGGGAGGGCATGGACCGCGTACGCACCCGCGCCGTCGACGCCGTGGTGTTGCACGCGCGGTCCAGCCCCCCCGGGCGAACTGCCCTGGCGCTCGCGTTCAGCGGCTACCTGCGCAACCTCCAGCACCGGATGGGGCTGGGCTCCGACGTGGTGACGGCGGCGGTCCGCCCCGATCTGACCGGCTTCCCCGGGCTGTTCCGGGTGCCGCACCTGGTGACCATCTCCGACGGCACCGGTACCGTCACCGACACGGTCGTCTGGCAGCTGATGAGCGGCCCCCGGTACGACGCCTGGCTCGGCGGCGCGCCCCGGCCCGACCAGGCGGCCATCGAGGCCGCGCTGCCCGCCCTGCTGCGCCTGCGCCACCTCGCCCGCACCGGGCGGCTGCAGCGCGGCCCGGCGAACGCGCTGGCGGCCGTTCTCGGTGGCGGCGAGCTGACCACCCAGAAGATCTTCCGCTACCCCCGCGTCGTGCTCCCGGTCGCCGCCCGCGCCCTCAGCGGCGTGTTCTGACCGGGGGCTGCGCACCACACCGCGGCGGCGGTCACCCCGGACCACCGGAGCGCTGACAGCGTCGTCAGCACTCCGGCCCCCGCCGGCACGCGCACCCCCACCTAGCCGTCAGCGGCTACCTTGATCGCCTCCTCCAGGGCCTGGCGCAGGTCCTCGACGAGGTCCTCGGCCGCCTCGATGCCGACCGAGAGCCGCACCAGGTCGTCCGGCACGGCCAACGGGGACCCGGCCACCGACGCGTGCGTCATCCGGCCCGGGACCTCGATCAGCGACTCCACCCCGCCGAGCGACTCCGCCAGCGTGAACAGCCGCGTCCGAGCGCACACCTCCGCGGCGACCGCCGCCCCGCCACGCGGCCGGAACGACACCATCCCCCCGAAGCCGGACATCTGCCGGGCCGCGAGCGCGTGCCCCGGATGGCCCGGCAGGCCCGGGTAGCGGACCTCCAGCACGTCCTGGTGATCGGCCAGCATCGCCGCGATCACGGCGGCGTTCGCGTTGTGCCGGTCCATCCGCACCGGCAGCGTCTTCACGCCGCGCAGCACCAGCCACGCGTCGAACGGGCCCGGCACCGCGCCGGTCGCGTTCTGGACGAACCGGATCCGCTCGGCCAGCTCGGGATCGTTGACGATCACCGCCCCGCCGACCACGTCGCTGTGCCCGCCAAGGTACTTCGTCGTCGAGTGGACGACGGCGTCCGCGCCCAGCGCCAGCGGCCGCTGCAGGTAGGGCGAGGCGAAGGTGTTGTCCACCGCGAGCAGCGCCCCGGCGCCGTGGGCGAGCTCCGCGAGCGCGGCGATGTCGGCGATCGACAGCAGCGGGTTCGTCGGGGTCTCGCACCAGATCAGCCGGGTGCGCCCCGGCAGCAGCGCCGCCCGGACGGCGGCCAGGTCCGACAGGTCGACCGGGGTGTAGCGCAGCCCCCAGGTGGCGAGCACCCTGTCGAACAGCCGGTAGGTGCCGCCATAGGCGTCGCCGGGGATGAGCACGTGGTCGCCGGGCCGGCAGGCCGCGCGCAGCAGGGCGTCCTCGGCGGCGAGGCCAGAGGCGAAGGCCAGCCCGGCGCGCCCGCCCTCCAGCGCGGCCAGCGACGTCTCCAGCGCGGCCCGGGTCGGGTTGCCCGAACGCGCGTAGTCGAACCCGGCCCGCAACTGGCCGACCCCGTCCTGGGCGAACGTGGACGCCGGGTGGATCGGCACCACCACCGCCCCGGTTGCCGGGTCGGGCTCCTGCCCGGCGTGCACCGCCAGCGTCTCGAACCGGTGCGGCCACGGCCCCGCCACCCGGGGTGGCACGGCGTGGCCCGGCTCGCCCGCCCTCACCGGGCCGCCAGGAAGCTGAGCAGGTCGGACCGCGTGAGGATGCCGACCGGGCTGCCGCTGTCCAGGACCAGCGCCGCCGGGTCGTCCCCGCCCAGCGCCTCCACCAGCGTGGACAGCGGCTCGCCCACGCCGATCGTCGGCAGCGGCGGCGACATGTGCGCGGCCACGGGCGCGTCGATGACGGACCGGTCGGCGAACACGGCCGCCAGCAGCTCCCGCTCCAGCACCGCGCCGGCCACCTCGGCCGCGCGCAGCGGCGGCTCGTGCCGCACCACCGGCATCTGCGAGACGTTGTACTCCCGCAGGTAGGAGATGGCGGCGCCGACCGTCTCGTCCGGGTGGACGTGGACGAGGTCCGGCGGGCCGGCCGTGGGCGCCGGCCCACCGCCCTCCTCGGGGCCCGCCCCGTCGGCGCGGCGAACGCCACCGGCCGGACCGCCCGCCCTGGCGCCGGCGCCCGCCGCGGCCCCGGCCGCAGCCCGCTCGGCGCGCTTGTGCGCGAGCACCGCCGCGACCAGCGGCTCGTCGGACGGCGGCTCGAGGAACCCGTAGTCGTACATCCACTCGTCGTTGAAGATCTTGGACAGGTAGCCGCGGCCGGAGTCCGGCAGCAGCACCACCACCAGGTCGTCCGGCCCCAGCTCCCGGGCCACCCGCAGGGCGGCGACCACCGCCAGCCCGCACGAGCCGCCGACCAGCAGGCCGGTCCGGCGGGCCAGCTGCCGGGTCATCAGGAACGACTCCCGGTCGCTGACCGCCTCGACCCGGTCCACCACGGTCTTGTCGTACGTCGCCGGCCAGATGTCCTCGCCGACGCCCTCGACGAGGTAGGGCCGGCCGCTGCCGCCGGAGTAGACAGAGCCCTCGGGGTCGGCGCCGATCACCTGGACCCGGCCGCCGCTGACCTCCTTGAGGTACTGGCCGACGCCGCTGATCGTCCCGCCGGTGCCGATGCCGGCGACGAAATGCGTCACCCGGCCCTCGGTGTCCCGCCAGATCTCCGGCCCCGTGGTGGCCCGGTGCGCCGCCGGGTTGTCCGGGTTGGAGTACTGGTCCGGGCTCCACGCCCCGGGCGTGGTCCGCGTGATCTCCCGGGCGACGGAGTAGTAGGAGCGGGGGTCGTCCGGCTCGACGGCCGTCGGGCAGACCACCACCTCGGCCCCGAAGGCCCGCAGGACGGCCCGCTTCTCCTCGCTGATCTTGTCGGGCATCGTGAACACGCAGCGGTAGCCGCGCAGCGCGGCGACCATCGCCAGGCCGACGCCGGTGTTGCCGCTGGTCGGCTCGACGATCGTGCCGCCGGGCCGCAGCCGGCCAGCCCGCTCGGCCGCGTCGACCATGGCGGCCGCGATGCGGTCCTTCACCGAGCCGCCCGGGTTGAGGTACTCCACCTTCGCCAGGACGGGGGCCGGCGTCGCCTCGATCAGCGGGGTCAGCCGCACCAGCGGGGTGTTCCCGATCAGATCAGTGATCTGGTCGACCACCGCCGGCAGTCGCCTCGTCGGCCCGGCCGCCGCCGTCGCGGCGCCGCCGGGACCACCCACGTCGCCTGGCTCGTCGTTGATCGGCATCGTTGCCCCCTGTTCCGCAGGCCGCCCTCTGGCCAATCTGTCGCCACCCGTCCGGTGGGATCGAGGCGGGCCCAGGCCACCCCAGCGGCATACCGACCGCGATGCCGCTCCACGGGGTCACCATCCGTTCCGACGGTACAGCCTTGTGTTACGAGCGCTCGACAGCGCGAGATTTCCGCCGCCGCACCAGCCATGAGATGTTGCCTATCGTCGTCATTCGACGACGCCACGGATAGAGTTGGGCTGTCGCCAGCCCGCGCGCACCCGGCCGTTCGGCATCCCAGGACGGCACCGAAGTGGTAGCCGCGGCGCGCCCGCGCACCCGTCGGGCTCGCCGCGCCCGGTCGGCGGGCCCCGGGCGGGCCGGTCAGGCGACACCACCGGCCGGCGCCGGCCGGCGGGACGAGCGGGGTGAGCCTTCCCCGCACGGGTCGGCTGGAGGTCCGATATGCCTGCGGGCACCGTGAAATGGTTCAACGCCGAGAAGGGCTATGGCTTCATCTCGGTCGACGACGGCGGCCAGGACGTGTTCGTCCACTACTCGGCCATCCAGGCGGATGGATACCGGTCGCTGGACGAGGGACAACGCGTCGAGTTCGACATCGAGCAGGGCCAGAAGGGGCCGCAGGCCAACAACGTCCGCGTCACCGGCTGACGGCCATACCAACAGGAACGCGACACCGCGGGCCGCCGCGCCACCTCAGGTGAATGGCCCCGCGCCACGCGCCGGCCGGCTCTGTTGCCGGCCCGGCCGCGGCGCCGAACGTCACCACCGCCCGGTCGCGGCCACGCCGTTCGCGCCGGCCGGCCGATCGCGCTGCCGGACGTGCGCGCCCCTGCGCGTCACCCGCGCCACCTATTGGCGCCACTATTAGCAACCTCTCCGTCGCCCGGCGCTGACCCCTGGCCGACCCGGGCGCCAACCCACCCACACGCGCCCATGGCGGCATCAGCCAGGCGCGGGCCGAGCCGGGCCGCATCGGAGCCGGTCGCGGACACGGTTGCCGCTCGGGCGGCAACGGGTAGCCGGCCGCGTTCACGGCGCTACGCCGCGGTGCGCGAAGGCGGCGGCCGGTGTGGCCAGGGATGCCGCCGACATCCCCGTCCGGACGAACGAATATTGTCTGCAGCAATGTGTCGCGATAGTGGCGCAGGCCCTGGCGGAGCGGGGTACCGGCCAGTGGCCAAGGTTCCGGGGGGCGCCACGCCGCGCGTACCGGTGGCTGAACCGCGAGCGCGTTACCGGCCGACGGGTGTCGCGTAGCCGGGCTGCGCGGCGATATCGGAGGAGTCTGGCGTGGGCAAGAATCCGGCGGCCGAAAGCGGCGTTACCGACGAGTCCCGCACCACGGTCGCACCGGCTCCGCGCGACGGTGGCGTGACCACGCCGCCCGCCCCGAGCACCGGGGCGGCCGGCGGCGCGGACGTGCCGGGGCAGGGCGCGGCGACGGGCGGGGACGAGGCGCTGTCGACCGGCGAGCGCGCCGGTCGGATGCTGCGCGAGCTGCTCGTTGGTACCCCCGAGTACCGGCGGATGTGGGAGTCGCGGGTCCGCCGGGCCAGCGCGCAGGAGCCCAGCTTCGCCGCGGTCGCCCGGGTGATCGCCGAGTACCTGTGGCGCGAGGGCATCGTCTCCCCGGCGGACCAGGAACTCGACCGGGCGCTGAAGGACCGGGTCAGCCGGGCGCTGTCGGGCGGCCGGATCTCCAGCGAGACGCTGGAGTGGTTCGTCCAGGCGTTCAACATGCGCCGGCACGAGGCCGGGCTGTGGGCCGCGTTCGCCGGCCTGACCGACCCGGGCATCGAGGCCAGCTCCGGCACCCTGCGCGGCGGCCCCGCGCTGATCCTGCCGCAGCGGCACCGCACGCTCGCGCTGTTCGAGCGCTACCGGCTCGGCGAGACCGGCTCGCTCGCCGAGCAGCACACCCTCCAGGTGATCTCCGCGCAGGAGGACGGGGTCGGGGTCTACCCGTGGGTGCTGCGCTCGGACGTGACCGACTACCGCGTCGTGCACGGCGGCCGGCCCGGCGCCCACCACCCCTACAGCTCCCGGCTCGTCCTGATCGAGGTGGAGCTGGACCAGACCCTGCCCCGCGGCGCCCGGCACGCCCTCGAGCTCTCCGCGAGCTTCCCCGCCGGCGAGCCGATCAGCGAGATCCGCCGGGCGGTGCGGGCCAAGGCGGAGAACGTCGACCTCGCGGTCAGCTTCCACCCGGACCTGCGGCCGCGTGACGTGCGCTGGACCGCGTGGAGCACGCACGAGGGCGGCCTGGTCGTCGCCGAGGAGCCGGCGGAGCTCACCGCGGACGGCACCGTGCACCGCTTCGTCCCCGGCGTGCACCACACCGTGATCGGCTTCCGCTGGAGCTGGTAGACGCGCGCTGGCCCCCCCCCGCCCCCCCCCCCCCCGCCACCACCCCCCCCCGGCCGGTCAGCTCGCCGTGATCTTCTCCGGGACCAGCTCGCCGAGCGCGTACTGCTCGCGCAGCCGCTTCTTGTCGAACTTGCCGACCGACGTCTTGGGCACCTCGGGGATGCGCGCCCAGTTCTCCGGCAGCTGCCAGCGGGCCACCTTGTCGGCCAGGAACTCCCGCAGCTCGCTGAAGGTGACCTCGGTCCCCTCGCGCAGCACCACACAGGCCAGCGGCCGCTCACCCCACTTCTCGTCCGGCACGCCGATCACCGCCGCCTCCGGCACCGCCGGGTGGGCCATGAGCTGGTTCTCCAGCTCCACCGAGGAGATCCACTCACCGCCGGACTTGATCACGTCCTTCACCCGGTCGGTCAGGGTGAGGTAGCCGTCGGGGCTGATGTGGCCGACGTCGCCGGTGCGCAGCCAGCCGTCGTGGAACTTGTCCGGGTCCTCGGAGCCGTAGTAGCTGCCGGTGATCCACGGGCCGCGCAGCTCCAGCTCGCCGGTGCTCTCCCCGTCCCAGGGCAGCACCTCCCCGGCCGGCCCGACCAGCCGGGACTCGACCGGCACGACGCCTCGCCCCTGGGTGAGCCGGTAGCGGCGGACCTCGGCCGGGTCGGTGACGCCCACCGGCGGGCGGGCGCAGGTCGCCAGCGGGGACGTCTCGGTCATGCCGTAGGCGTGCAGCAGCGTGACGCCGAGCCGGTCATAGGCGTCGAGCAGCGCCGGCGGGCAGGCCGAGCCACCGACGACCGCCTCCTTCAGCGACGACACGTCGGCGGCGCCCGGGTTCGCCTCGAGCCAGGACAGCAGCCCGGCCCAGATCGTCGGCACGCCGGCCGCCTTGTTGACCCTCGACGCCTCGATCAGCCGGGCGAGCGGCTCCGGCTGCAGGAACGGCCCGGGCTGCACCAGCTCGGCGCCGGTCACGAAGGCGGTGTACGGCAGCCCCCAGGCCAGCACGTGGAACTGCGGGACGATCGCCAGCACCCGGTCGGCCGCGGTCAGGTTCAGCAGCCCCGGCAGGGCGGCGCACAGCGAGTGCAGGTAGATCGAGCGGTGGCTGTAGACGACGCCCTTCGGGTCACCGGTGGTGCCGGACGTGTAGCACATCGCCGCCGCCGACCGCTCGTCCACGTCCGGCCAGGCGTACGTCGGCGGCTGGGAGCCGACGAGCTCGCCGTAGTCGTGCACGCCCAGCTCCCGCCCGGCCGCCGCGGCCAGCGCCGCGAGGTCGGTCCCGCTGGCCGCCGCGCCGTTGACGATCAGGTGCTCGACCGTCGTCAGCGTCGGCAGCAGCGGTGTCACCAGCGGCAGCAGGCTGTGGTCGGCGATCAGCACCCGGTCCTCGGCGTGGCAGGCGATGTAGCCGATCTGCGCCGGTGGCAGCCGCAGGTTGAGCGGGTGCAGCACCGCCCCCATCGACGGGACCGCCCAGTACGCCTCGACGTGCTCCTGGTTGTTCCACATCAGGGTGGCGACCCGGTCGCCCTCGCGGACCCCGAGGCTGGCCAGCGCGCGGGCCAGCCTGGCCGCGTTCTCGCCGGTCTCCCGGAAGGTCCTGGTGCTCAGCCCGCCACCCGGCTGTGCCGTGTAGATCTTCTGGTCGGCGTAGACGGAGACCGCGTGCTCCAGGATCCGGCGGATCTGAAGCGGGACGTCCTGCATCGTGCTGATCATCGCTGTCTCCGAGTCCTCTCGCGGTTCGGCGGGCCTGGCTCGGCGGCCTGGATCCTCTAGGACGGTGGGCTGGGTCGGCGCCGGCGGCGGCACTGGCTGGGCGGCAGTAGGGGGCGGAACAGGGG
>JADGHD010000187.1 GCA_019689615.1 Frankia sp.
CGCGGAGGCCGCGCGGGCCGACGTGGCCGGCGCCGATGCCGGCGTCAGCCGGAGGCGGCCCGGGCCGGGGTGGCCAGCTCGACGTCGACCGCCGGCTCACCGCCGCCCTCGACCAGCGTGAGCTGCGCGATGCTGCCCGCGGCCCGCAGGTCGGCGGCCGCGGCGTCGAGCAGGTCGAGCACGTCGGGCCCGGCGGTCACCCGGACCGAGCGGACCTCGGCCTTCATCGACACCTTCGCCTCGGACTTCGCCCGGCGCACCGCCGAGAGCACCGAGCCGACCACCTCGAGCTGGCGCGGCGGCACGTCCTCGGCGAGCTTGCGCAGCTCCGGCGCGTGCGGCCAGCGGGACCGGTGCACCGAGCCGGTCTGCCACCACGACCAGACCTCCTCGGTGACGAACGGCAGGAACGGCGCGAACAGCCGCAGCAGCGTGGAGAGCGCCACGGTCAGCGTCGCCCGGGCCGAGGCCGCGCCGGCCTCGCCCTGGCCGCCGTAGGCCCGGCCCTTCACCAGCTCGACGTAGTCGTCACAGAACGTCCAGAAGAACGACTCGGTGACCTCCAGCGCCCTGGTGTAGTCGTAGCCGTCGAACGCGGCGGTCGCGGTGTCGACGACGTCGGCGAGGCGGGCCAGCAGCGCCCGGTCCAGCGGCTCGGTGACCGCGGCCGCGGTCGCCGCGGCGGTGGCGTCGCCGAGGGCCACGGCGGCGTCGGTCGCCGTCGGCTCGGTGTCGGTCAGGCCGAGCGCGAACCGGCTGGCGTTGAGGATCTTGATCGCGAGCCGGCGGCCGATCTTCATCTGGCCGACGTCGAACGCCGTGTCCGTGCCCGGCCGGCCGCAGGCGGCCCAGTACCGGACCGCGTCCGAGCCGTGCTCCTTGAGCAGGGCCATCGGGGTGACCACGTTGCCCTTGGACTTCGACATCTTCTTGCGGTCCGGGTCGAGGATCCAGCCGGAGATCGCCGCGTCCGACCAGGGCAGCGCGTCGAACTCGTCGTGGGCCCGCAGCACGGTCGAGAACAGCCAGGTCCGGATGATCTCGTGCGCCTGCGGCCGCAGGTCCATCGGGTAGACCCGGGCGAACAGGTCCGGGTCGTCCAGCCAGCCGGAGGCGATCTGCGGGGTCAGCGACGAGGTCGCCCAGGTGTCCATGACGTCCGGGTCGCCGGTGAACCCGCCGGGCACGTCGCGCTGGTCGGCGGTGTAGCCCGGCGGCACGTCCGACGACGGGTCGACGGGCAGCGCCTCCTCCGGCGGCAGGATCGGCGAGTCGTGGCGCGGCTCGCCGTTCTCGTCCAGCGGGTACCAGACCGGGAACGGCACGCCGAAGAACCGCTGGCGGGAGATCAGCCAGTCGCCGTTGAGGCCGTCCACCCAGTTCTCGTAGCGGACCCGCATGTGCGGCGGATGCCAGCGCAGCTGGGCGCCGCGGGCGCGCAGGGCGGCCCGCAGGTCCTCGTCCCGGCCGCCGTTGCGGATGTACCACTGACGGGTGGAGACGATCTCGAGCGGCCGGTCGCCCTTCTCGTAGAACTTCACCGGATGCCGGATGGGCCGCGGCTCGCCGCGGGTCGCGCCGGCCTCGCGCAGCAGCTCGACGATGCGGCTACGGGCCGCGTTCACCGTCCGGCCGGCGAGCTCGGCGTAGGCCGCCCGCCCCTGGTCGCTGTCGATGGCGGCCGGCGGGTCGGGCAGCAGCCGGCCGTCGCGGCCGATCACCACCCGGGCCGGCAGGTTCAGCTCGCGCCACCAGGTCACGTCGGTGAGGTCACCGAACGTGCAGATCATCGCGATACCGGAGCCCTTCTCCTGGTCCGCGAGCCGGTGCGCGACCACCGGCACCTCGACGCCGAACAGCGGTGTGCGCACGGTCTTGCCGAACAGCGCCTGGTAGCGCTCGTCGTCCGGGTGGGCGACCAGGGCGACGCACGCCGGCAGCAGCTCCGGCCGGGTGGTCTCGATCACGACCTCGCCGCTGCCGTCGGCCTTCGGGAACGCCAGCGCGTGGTAGGCGCTGTCGCGCTCCCGGTCCTCCAGCTCGGCCTGGGCGACCGCGGTGCGGTAGGTGACGTCCCACAGCGTCGGCGCCTCGGCGAGGTAGGCGTTGCCGCGGCGGTGGGAACGCAGGAACGCCCGCTGGGAGACCGCGCGCGAGCGGCTGTCGATGGTCGCGTAGGTGTGCGTCCAGTCGACGGACAGGCCGAGCCGGCGCCACAGCTCCTCGAAGCCCTTCTCGTCCTCCACCGTCAGCCGCTCGCACAGCTCGACGAAGTTGCGCCGGCTGATCGGGATCTGCTCGTCACCCGGGTTCTGCGGCGGGACGAACTCCGGGTCGTACGGGACCGACGGGTCGCACCGCACCCCGAAGTAGTTCTGCACCCGCCGCTCGGTCGGCAGGCCGTTGTCGTCGAACCCCATCGGGTAGAAGACCTCGCGGCCGCGCATCCGCTGGTAGCGGGCGATCAGGTCGGTGTGGGTGTACGAGAACACGTGGCCGACGTGCAGCGAGCCGCTTACGGTCGGCGGCGGGGTGTCGATCGAGTACACCCGCTCACGGGTGGCCGTCCGGTCGAACCGGTAGGTCCCCTGCTCCTGCCATACCGCCGACCAGCGCTCCTCGATCCCGTCGAGGCTCGGCTTCGCTGGAATCGCGCGGGACCGTCCCCGCGCACCGTCTGCTGCCACCACGCTCCCGATCCTACGGGCGATCGCCATCCGCCCGGTTCCCGCACCCGCCCGGCCGGCGCGGGCCGGCGTGCCCTCGGCGCTCCGCTCGCCGGGAGCCCTACCATTACCACATGTAGTGGACAGACGGCGCACGGCATTGTTCCCGTGACCCAGGCACCCGGGCCTTCTGAGCGGAACGTGCGCTGCCAGTCACCGACAGCCGGTGGGAGCGGGAGCGTGGTCACGATGACACCGGACGACCCGAGGGCCGCCCAGCCGGCGGACGCGCCGTACCCGCTGCCCCCGTTCCCGCTGCCGCTGCCCGCGGGGGCCGCCGACGCCGACGGGCCGCGCGACGTCCTGGCCGCCACGCCGCCGGCCGCGGTGACCCTGACCGGCGGCGGTGGCGTGGTCGGCCGGCACGTGCGGGCGCTGCTCGCCGACCGTGACATCCACCTGCTCGGCCGATGCCGGCTGGTGACCGGGCCGCGGGAGACCTGGCGGGCGCTCGACCTGGCGGCCGGGCCGTTCGCGCTGACGGCGCCGACCGGGTCGATGCTCTGCCAGCTGGCCAGCCGCCCGGGGCCTGGCCCGGCGAACCTCGCGCTGACCTGGCACACCGTGGCCGCGGTCAACGCCTGCCAGCAGATCAGCCGGGTGGTGCTGGTCAGCACCGCGGCCGTCTACGGGGAGCGGGCGGCCGGCACGATCACCGAGGCGACCCCGTGCCAGCCGACCGACCCGGCGGCCCGCGCGATGCTGGCCTGCGAGCGGGTGTGGCGCCGCTCGCTGCGCCCGGACTGCGAGCTGGTCGTGCTGCGCCCCGGGACGGTCACCGTGGCCGGCCACCCGGCCGACGCGCACGACCCGGGCGAGGCCACCGGCCCCGGTGCCGCGCTGGGCCCGGCCGGCGGCGGCGCGGCGGGCCGGCCGGGCGGCGGGCTGGCCCGGGTGCGCTTCCCGGTCGACGTCTGGACCGTCGCCGCCGCCGTCCGGTTCGCCTTGGACGCGGCGATGACCTCCCGGTCGGTCATCTTCAACGTGGTCGACGAGGACCCGCCGGAGCCGGCCGCTGCCGGGCGCGGCGCGCCGGCCGGGGAGGGCGGCCCAGCCCGCCAGCCGGGCGACGCCGGACCGGCCGCCGTGGCCAGGGCCGCCCTCGCCCGGCTCGGCACGCTGCTGCCCGCTCCGCTGGACCGGCTGGCCGGCCGGCTGCCGGCACCGCTGTCCCCCGCCCCGGCCGTCCTCGCCGTCCGCGCCCGGATCAGCACGACGGCGCTGCGCTCGGCCGGCTTCATCCGCCCCCTGCCGGGGCGTTGACCCCCGGCCGGGCCGGGCCGGCCGGGGTGGTGGGCGCGGTCACACGCGGGCCGGCGTCGGCGCCGCCGGGCGGGCGGGTTGGCAGGATGGCGGGGTGAGGACGTGTGCGCGCGTGATCTGGCTGGCGACCGCCCGTGACGGCGGGAGGCGGCATGGCTGACCAGCCTGCCCCGGAGGAACTGCTGGCACTGGCCGTCGAGGTCGCCACCGAGGCCGGGGACCTGCTGCTGCGAGGCCGGGCGGGCACCGTGGCCGCCGAGTCGACCAAGTCGTCGCCGACGGATGTCGTGACGGCCCTGGACCGGGCGTCGGAGGAGCTGGTCGCGGCACGGCTGCGGGCCGCGCGGCCGCGGGACGGGCTGCTCGGCGAGGAGGGGTCGGCGACCGCCGGGACCAGCGGGGTGCGCTGGGTGGTCGACCCGCTCGACGGGACCGTGAACTTCCTCTACAACCTGCCGAACTGGGCGGTCTCGATCGCCGCCGAGGTGGACGGCGACGTCGTGGCCGGCGTCGTGCACGCCCCGGCGATGGGCCGGACCTTCACCGCGCTGCGCGGCGGCGGGGCGGCGCGCGACGGCCGCCCGCTGCGGGTGTCCGCCCCGGAGAGCCTGGCGGTGGCGCTGGTCGGCACCGGGTTCGGCTACACCGTGGCGCGCCGCGCCGCCCAGGTCGCGGTGCTGACCCGGGTGGTGCCGCGGGTCCGCGACATCCGCCGGATGGGCGCCGCCTCGCTCGACCTGTGCTCGGTCGCCGAGGGCAGCCTGGACGCCTTCTACGAGCGGGGCCTCAACCCCTGGGACTACGCCGCCGGCGGGCTGATCGCCACCGAGGCCGGGGCCGTCGTCGGCGGGCTCGACGGCGCCCCGCCAGGCGAGAGCCTCTACATCGCCGCGGCGCCGTCGGTCTTCGCCCCCCTGGCGGCCCTGCTCGCCGAGCACCCCCGCGCCGACCAGGACTGACGCCGAGCGCACGCCAACCGGCCGGCCAGCGTGGTCCGCACGCGGCCGGCCGGTTGGGTCAGGGCGCGCCTACAGCAGCGAGCGCAGGACGTACTGCAGGATGCCGCCGTGGCGGTAGTACTCCGCCTCGCCTGGGGTGTCGATCCGGACGATCGCCTCGAACGACTTCTCGCCGGCCTGCACGGCGATGGTCGTGGTCTTCTCGCTGATCTCGGCCAGGCCGGTGATCGTGAAGACCTCCTCGCCGGTCAGGCCCAGGGACTCGACCGAGTCGCCCGGCTGGAACTGCAGCGGCAGCACGCCCATGCCGATCAGGTTCGACCGGTGGATCCGCTCGTACGACTCGGCGATGACCACCCGCACCCCGAGCAGGGCCGTGCCCTTGGCCGCCCAGTCACGCGACGAGCCGGAGCCGTACTCCTTGCCGGCGAGCACGACCAGCGGCACGCCCTCGGCGGCGTACTTCTGCGCGGCGTCGTAGATCGACATCAGCTCGCCGTCGGGCAGGTGGCGGGTGACGCCGCCCTCGGTGCCGGGGGCGAGCCGGTTGCGCAGCCGGATGTTGGCGAACGTGCCACGGATCATGACCTCATGGTTGCCCCGGCGCGAGCCGTAGGAGTTGAAGTCGGCCGGGGCGACGCCGCGCTCGGTCAGGTAGCGGCCGGCCGGCGAGTCCTTCTTGATGGAGCCGGCGGGCGAGATGTGGTCGGTGGTCACCGAGTCGCCCAGCACCGCCAGCACCCGGGCGCCGACGATGTCGGTCCGCGGGGCCGGGGTCCGCTCCATGCCGTCGAAGTACGGCGGGCGGCGCACGTAGGTGGAGTCGGGCGCCCAGTCGAACGTCTGGGAGACCTCACCGCCCGTCCCGACCGGGAGCGAGCGCCACCGCTCGTCGCCGGACAGGTCGGCGTAGTCGCGCTCGAACATCTCCGACTTGATGGCGTCGTTGATGACCGCCGCGACCTCGGCCTCGCTCGGCCAGATGTCGCGCAGGTAGACCGGGTTGCCGGCCTGGTCGTGACCGAGCGGGTCGTTGGCCAGGTCGATGTCCATGGTGCCGGCGAGCGCGTAGGCGACGACCAGCGGCGGCGACGCCAGGTAGTTCATCTTGATGTCCGGGTTGATCCGGCCCTCGAAGTTGCGGTTGCCGGACAGGACGGACACGACGGCGAGGTCCGCGGAGCTGATCGCCGCGCTGATCTCCTCCTGCAGCGGGCCGGAGTTGCCGATGCAGGTGGTGCAGCCGTAGCCGACCAGGTTGAAGCCGACCTTCTCCAGGTAGGGCACGAGCCCGGCCCGCTCGTAGTAGTCCATGACCACCTTGGAGCCGGGGGCGAGCGTCGTCTTGACCCAGGGCTTGCGGGTCAGGCCCTTCTCGACGGCGTTACGGGCCAGCAGCGCCGCGCCGACCATGACCTGCGGGTTGGACGTGTTGGTGCAGGAGGTGATCGCGGCGATCGCGACCGCGCCGTGGTCGAGGACGAACGTCGAGCCGTCGGCCAGCGTCACCTGGGTCGGGTTCGACGGCCGGCCGGACAGGTCGCCGGCCACCCCGTTGGCGGACAGCGGCGCGTCGGACGGCCTGTCGGAGATCGCGGTCGGCGAGTCGGAGGCGGGGAAGGACTCCGCGTCGGCCTCGTCCGCGCCGCCGGCGGCCAGCGGCACCGGCCTGGCGTAGTCGGCCAGCGCCGCCCGGAACATCGACTTCGCCCGGGCCAGCGGCACCCGGTCCTGCGGGCGCTTCGGGCCGGCCAGCGACGGCTCCACCGTCGACAGGTCCAGCTCGAGGGTGGTGGTGTAGGCGGCCTCGCGGGACGGGTCGTGCCAGAGGCCCTGCTCCTTGGCGTAGGCCTCGACCAGCGCGACCTGCTCGGCCGGACGGCCGGTGAGCCGCAGGTAGTTCAGCGTCTCCGCGTCGATCGGGAAGATCGCGCAGGTTGAGCCGTACTCCGGGCTCATGTTGCCGATCGTGGCCCGGTTGGCCAGCGGGACCGCGGACACGCCATCGCCGTAGAACTCGACGAACCGGCCGACGACGCCGTGCTTGCGCAGCATCTCGGTGATGACCAGCACCATGTCGGTGGCGGTCGTGCCCGGGGGCAGCTCACCGGTCAGCTTGAAGCCGACGACGGTCGGGATCAGCATGCTCACCGGCTGGCCGAGCATGGCCGCCTCGGCCTCGATGCCGCCGACGCCCCAGCCGAGCACGCCCAGACCGTTGATCATGGTGGTGTGGCTGTCGGTGCCGACCAGGGTGTCCGGGTAGGCCAGCGGGCCGTCCGGGGTCTGCCTGGTGAACACGACCCGGGCGAGGTGCTCCAGGTTGACCTGGTGGACGATGCCGGTGTTCGGCGGCACCACGGTGAAGTTGTCGAACGCGGCCTGGCCCCAGCGCAGGAACTGGTAGCGCTCCCGGTTGCGGGAGAACTCGAGGGCCGCGTTGAGCTCGAACGCGTCCGGGCGGCCGAAGTGGTCGGCGATGATCGAGTGGTCGATGACCATCTCGGCCGGCGCCAGCGGGTTGATCTTCGCCGGGTCGCCGCCGAGGGCGGCCATCGCCTCGCGCATCGCCGCCAGGTCGACGACGCAGGGCACGCCGGTGAAGTCCTGCATGATCACCCGCGCCGGGGTGAACTGGATCTCCTGGCTGGGCTCGGCCGTCGGGTCCCAGTCGGCCAGCGCGCGGATGTGGTCGGCGGTGATGTTCGCGCCGTCCTCGGTGCGCAGCAGGTTCTCCAGCAGGATCCGCAGGCTGTACGGCAGGCGGTCAGCGCCGGGCACCGCGTCCAGCCGCCTGATCGTGTAGGTGCGCTCCCCGACCGCGAGCTTGCCGGTGCTCCCGAAGCTGTCCATATCGGCCGTCTCCTTCTACTTCCCTCTGCCACGCGCGGTCCCCGCCTGGCGGGACCCGTCCGTCACGCGGCGTTCACCGCCTCGCCCGCCGCGGCGCGCCCGGCCCGGTCGCGAACGCGGGCAGGCGCGGGCGCCGGCGAGGCGGCCGCCGTCCCGCCGCCCATCCTGGCATTCCCAGCCCATCCGCCGTCAGCGCAGCGCCCCCGGTGACCGCCGCATCGCCGGGCAGTTACTTAGCTTAGCTAACAGACGGTTCCCCCGTCGCTTCCGCGGCCAAGGGCACACGACCCGGCCCACGATCGACGGACCGGGCGGACCGGGACCCATCATCCCGGACGCGCCGCCCCACCTGACGTCCGCGCAGGCGAGGATCACCCGGCAGGAGGGCTCACCCGCGCCCCCTGCCGACCGTCGGCCCAGCCAAGATCACACGATGTGGCCCCGACCGGCCGCGCCAGGGGTCGGCGGAGATCCACGAGGTGGGCCTAGGCGATCGGCAGGACCGGGCAGAACCGGGAGCGGCGCAGGCGACGCAGGGACTCCCAGCGCTCGTCCGGGGTGGGCGGGATCGGCAGCAGGTGGGTGGCGGCGCCCCGCCCCGCGTCGGCCCGGGCCACCCCTGGCAGCAGCGT
>JADGHD010000188.1 GCA_019689615.1 Frankia sp.
CGGCGGGGTGGCGGGGCGGTGGGTTGCGGTTCTCCGCCGCGTAGATCGGGCTGTTCAGCAGGAACGGGATCGCGGCCGCGCGGACCTCGTTGATCGGCTCGTCCGGGAACGCCGCCAGCAGCGTCTCCGCCCGGTCGCGGACGCCGTCGCGGAACTCCGGGTGGGTGAGGATGAACAGGTCGTTGCGGCGCACGCCGGCCAGGACCCGCTCCCCGGCCTCGACGAAGTCCATGTACGGGGCGTTCTTCGCCATCGCCGCGAACTCGGGGTTCGGCGGCGGGTAGCCGCTCTCGGCGTACTGGGCCGGCCGCTCGGCCGTGCCCATGGCGATGTTGCTGTGCACCGGGCCGGGGCAGTAGGCGGACACGCCGATGTTCTCCGGCGCGAGCTCGATCCGCAGCGCCTCGGACAGCGCGATGACGGCGGCCTTGGTCATGCAGTACAGGCCGGCGACCACCGGCAGCAGCCCGCCCATCGACGAGGTGGTGACGATGTGGCCGCCCTCGCCGTGGGCGCGGATCCGGGGCAGGAACGCCCGCAGCCCGTTGCCGACGCCCTTGATGTTGACGTCGATCAGCCAGTCCCAGTCGCCCTGGGTGGCCGTCGCCACCGGGCCGGTCAGGCCGATGCCGGCGTTGTTGACCAGTACGTGCACCCTGCCGAAGATCCGCTCGGTCTCCTCGGCCGCCCGCTCGAGCGCGGCGGCGTCGGTGACGTCGAGCTTCATCGTCCGCACCTCGAGCCCTTCGGCGGCGAAGCGCGCGCTGGCCTCGGCCAGGTGGGTGCCGCGCCGGCCGGTGATGACGACGTTCATCCCGGCGCGGGCGAACGCCAGCGCGATGCCCAGGCCGATGCCGCTGGACCCGCCGGTGATGAACGCGACCTTGCCCTCGACGTCACGCATCGGCGGCGTCTCCCAGCTCCTCGATGTAGTCGGCCGCGGTGCGCTCGCGGACCAGCTCGGGGGTGACGCCGGGAGCGCACTCCCGCAGCCGCAGCCGCCCATCGACGAAGTGGAAGACGGCGAGGTCGGTGTAGACCCGGGTCACGCAGTTGCGGCCGGTCAGCGGCATCGTGCACTGACTGACCAGCTTCGGCTTGCCCTTGCGGTCGACGTGCTCCATCGCCACCCACACCTCGCGGGCGCCGGCGACGAGGTCCATCGCCCCGCCGACGGCCGGGTTGCGCCCGGGCACGTACCAGTTCGCCAGGTCGCCGTCCTCGGACACCTGCAGCGCGCCGAGGATCGTCACGTCGAGGTGCCCGCCGCGCACGATCGCGAACGAGGTGGCCGAGTCGACGATCGCGGCGCCGCTGACCAGGGTGATCGGCTGCTTGCCCGCGTCGGTTAGGTCGTTGTCCGCCAGCTCTGGCGGCGCGAGCGGCCCCATGCCGAGGACCCCGTTCTCGGCGTGCAGGATCACCTCGACACCGAGCGGGATGAACCGCGGCACCTCCAGCGGGATGCCCACCCCCAGGTTGACGACGAAGCCGTCGCGGAGGTCCTGGGCGAGCCGCTCGGCGATGCCGTCCCGGGTGCGGCCGACCCGCGGCGCGGCGGCGGGTGCTGGCGGGGCGGCGGCGGACTGGACTGTTTCCGTCATGGCACGGGCCCTGTCGGTAGAACCGGCTGCTTCGGGGAGGTGGGCAGGGCAACGATCACGTCGTCCACGAAGACGCCGGGCAGGTGGATGTCGTCCGGGTGCAGCTCGTCGACCTCGACCAGCTGCTCGACCTCAGCGAAGGTGTGCCGGCCGGCCATCCCGGCCAGCGGGTTGAAGTTCCGCGCGGAATACCGGAACCGCAGGTTGCCCTTGCGGTCGCCCTGGTGCGCCTTCACGAGCGCGAAGTCGGCGACAATGCCGTACTCGAGCACGTGCTCGCGGCCGTTGAAAACCCGGGTCTCCCGGGGCGGCAGGTGCGAGGCCGGCGTCCCGTCCGGGTTGTACCCATCGACAAACGTACCGTCGGTGAGCATCGTTCCGGCCCCGGACGGCGTGAAGAAGGCGGGGATTCCAGCGCCTCCCGCCCGCAGCCGCTCGGCCAGTGTCCCCTGCGGGATGAGTTCGAGCTCCACCTTGCCGGCGAAGTACTCGTCGTAGAACTCCTGCAGGATCGGGAACGAGGCGGTGACCCGGCGCAGCCGCCCCTCGACCAGCATTCTGCCGACGCCGAGGAAGTCGGCGCCGACATTGTTGACCACCAGGTGCAGGTCTCGCTTGCCGAGATCGCACAGGGCGTCGATCAGGGTGTCGGGACGGCCGGAGCTGCCGAAGCCGCCGATCGCGATGCATGCCCCGGACGGGACAATGTCGACGACGGCCAGCACATCCTCGCGGAACTTGTCGATCACATCGAATCCTTCCGCGGAGAGCACGCTTCGATGACCAGAGGAGGTGCGACCGGATGCTGGTCGCACCTCCTGTGGACCGGTGGGCACTGGAGCACCGGTCGCCGCGGTGGCGGCTGCGCGCAAGCTAGCAGTGCGAACCGGGCCGGCGAAACGAGACCTTCCGCTACATGGAACGACTGCCCGCTACCCACGCGGGCGGGTACGCCCACGTCAGGGCCCTGTCACCGGCCCGAAACCGGGCATCCGCGCACCTCGGCCACCCGCCGCGGCCAGCGCACTCCCCCGGCCGGCGCACCCGCCAGCCCCTTCGCCGCGCCCCGGGTCAGCCCGCCGCGCCGGGTCGTCTGCCCGCGGATCGTGCCGGTCCGTCCGCCGACGGAAGGGGACGGCGCACGCCCAGCCGGCGGCGCCCGCGCACCGGCGCGACCAGCGCGCAGATCGTCCCGTCAGCCCTTCCACTGGTTGAAAACGGTATGGCGGCGCTCGTCGGGGCGGAGCAAAGGTGATGAAGGCCCCCGGCGGTGTTGGTGGTGCGCGCCCGCGGTGGCCTGCGACAGGTAGGGAAAGGGGCCCAGATGAGCATCGTCACGCGCGCCGCGGTGTGCCGCGCGCCTGGCACGCCGTGGGAGATCACCGAGCTGGAGCTCGACGAGCCGCGCGCCAACGAGGTCCGGATCAAGTACTACGCGGCCGGCCTGTGCCACTCGGACGACCACATTCAGAAGGGCGACGCGCCGATGCGCATGCCCGTGGTCGGCGGGCACGAGGGCGCCGGCGTCGTCGACGCGGTCGGCCCCGGCGTGACCCGAGTGGCGGTCGGCGACCACGTGGTCTGCTCGTTCATCCCGGTGTGCGGGAAGTGCCGCTACTGCTCGACGGCGCGCCAGGCCCTGTGCGACGAGGGCAAGAACGCCGGCATCGGGGTACTGCCCGACGGGACCTTCCGGTTCCACCAGAACGGCGAGGACTTCGGCGGGCTGTGCGTGCTCGGCACATTCTCCCAGTACGGAGTGGTGTCCGAGTTCTCCTGCATCAAGATTCCCGAGGACATCCCGTTCGACGTCGCCTCGCTGGTCGGCTGCGGCGTCCCGACGGGCTGGGGGTCGGCCGTGCACGCGGCCGGGGTGCGGGCCGGGCAGACCGTGGTGATCTACGGCTGCGGCGGCGTCGGCAGCAACGCGGTCCAGGGCGCCCGGTTGGCCGGCGCGAAGAACGTCATCGTCGTCGACCCCGTCGAGTTCAAGCGGGACATGGCGAAGGTCTTCGGCGCCACGCACACCTTCGCCTCGGCCAAGGAGGCGCACGACTTCGTCGTCGAGACGACCTGGGGTGAGCTCGCGGACCACGCGATCATCACGGTCGGCATCCTGAACGACGAGGTCATCAAGAACGCGGTCCAGGTGGTCGGCAAGGCCGGCCAGGTGACGATCACCGCGGTCGGCAACGGCTGGATCGACGAGAACCCGGGCATGCTGATCGGCTACCAGCGCCGCATCCAGGGCTCGATCTTCGGCATGTGCAACCCGCTCTACGACGTGCCGCGGCTGCTCGAGCTCTACCGGTCGGGCGACCTCAAGCTCGACGAGCTGATCACCCGTCGGTACCGGCTGGACGAGGTCAACCAGGGCTACCAGGACATGTTGGACGGCAAGAACATCCGTGGCGTGATCATCCACGAGCACTGACCGGCCCCGGCCCGGCCGCACGGCACGCGGCGGGCCGGACACGGGCGCGAGGAGGCGCCACGAGATGCCACGGACGCCGTCCGGACAGGCACGGACACACGAACGAGCAGGAGAGCTGGTATGACGATCACCTCCGCCGGCCCGGAGATCAGTGCGCTGCTCGTCCACAACGCGCAGCTGATCGGCGGCGAGTGGGTGCCGGCGGCGAGCGGCGAGACCATTGACGTGATCAACCCGGCGACCGGCGAGGTGCTGGCCGCGGTCCCGCGCGGCGGCAAGGCCGACGTGGACGCCGCCGTCGAGGCGGCACAGCGGGCCTTCCCCGCCTGGCGGGACACGTCGGCGACCGCCAGGGGCGCGCTGGTCTACCGCTGGGCGCAGCTCATCGACGAACACGCGAACGAGCTGGACGAGATCGAGAAGCGCGAGGTCGGCCGGCCCTACTGGGGGCCGCCGCCGATGTCGCGCATCCTGACCTTCATCGCGGGCCAGGCCGACAAGGTCCAGGGCGTGTCGCTGCCGACGTTCACGCCGGACGTCCTCGGCTTCACGCTGCGGGAGCCCTACGGCGTGGTCGGCAGCATCATCCCGTGGAACGCCCCGGGCCCGATGTTCGCCAACGACGTCGGCGCCGCGGTGGCCGCCGGCAACACGATCGTGATCAAGCCGGCCGAGGACGCCCCGCTCACCCCGTTGGCGCTGGCCAAGCTGGCCGTGGAGGCCGGCTTCCCGCCGGGCGTGATCAACGTGGTGACCGGCTACGGCCACGAGGCCGGCGCGGCGATCCCGGCACACCCGGGGATCAAGCGGATGAGCTTCACCGGGTCGCCGGAGACCGGCGAGCTGGTGATGGCGGCCTGCGCGCGCAACCTCACCCCGCTGCACCTGGAGCTCGGCGGCAAGTCGCCGCAGGTGGTGTTCGCCGACGCCGACCTCGAGGCGGCGGTCCCGGCGATGGTCGGCGGCATCACGCTGAACACCGGCCAGATCTGCGCGGCCGGATCCCGGCTGGTGGTCACCCGCGACCGGCACGACGAGATCGTCGACCGGGTCGCCGCCGCGATGCAGAAGGTGACGGTCGGGCCCTGGTTCGAGCCGGTGCAGATGGGCCCGCTGATCAACGCCAAGCAGCACCAGCGGGTGCTCAACTACGTCCGGATCGGCCAGGAGCAGGGCGCCGAGCTGATCACCGGTGGTGGCGTCCCGGCCGGCGAGCAGTTCCGCAGCGGCTTCTTCGTCGAGCCGACGCTGTTCGACCAGGTCGACCCGGGCAGCCGGATCGCCCAGGAGGAGATCTTCGGGCCGGTGCTGTCGGTGATCACGGTCGAGGACGAGGAAGAGGCGATCGCCGTGGCCAACGGCACCGGCTACGGCCTGGTCGCCTCGGTGTGGACCCGCGACGTCGGCCGGGCGGTGCGGATGGCCCGCGCGCTGCAGGCCGGCCAGGTCGCCATCAACGCGGCGCTCGGCGCCGGCGTCATCGGCGGCCCGTTCGGCGGCTACAAGCGCAGCGGGTTCGGCCGGACCATGGGCGCCGACGCGGTGCTCAACTTCACCCAGGTCAAGACCGTGTCCATGCGCGGCACGGAGGCAGGCGGGCTGCGATGAGCGAGACGACCGCGGCCGAACTGGCCGCCACGGCGGGCAAGCCGATCATCACCCATGCGGCGATCGCCCGCGGGCCGCACATCGGCTGGGAGATGGCGGACCTGACCCTGGACCCGCCGAAGGCGCACGAGGTGCGGGTGAAGTTCAGGGCCTCGGGGCTGTGCCACTCCGACGACCACATCACCTCCGGCGACGCGCTGGTCCGCTTCCCGATGGTGGGCGGGCACGAGGGCGCCGGCATCGTCGAGTCGGTCGGCCCGGACGTGCTGCGGGTCAAGCCAGGCGACCGGGTGGTCTGCTCCTACATCCCGGCGTGCGGCGCGTGCCGGCCGTGCTCGACCGGCTACCAGAACATGTGCGTCAAGGGCCTGCACGCCGGCAGCGGCATGTTCCTCGACGGCACCTTCCGCTTCCACCTCGGCGACGAGGACCTGGGCGGGTTCTGCTCGCTCGGCACGTTCTCGCAGTACGCGGTGGTCTCGGAGTGGGCGTGCATCCCGCTGCGCGACGACGTGCCGTTCGATGTGGCGGCGCTGGTCGGCTGCGGGGTGCCGACCGGCTGGGGCTCGGCGGTCTATGCCGCCGGGGTGCGCGCCGGCGACACGGTCGTCGTCTTCGGCTCGGGCGGGGTCGGCAGCAACGCCGTCCAGGGCGCCCGCTACGCCGGGGCGAAGAACGTCGTCGTCGTCGACCCGGTCGAGTTCAAGCGGGACATGGCCAAGACGTTCGGCGCGACCGCGGCCTTCGCCACCAAGGAGGAGGCCCACGAGTTCGTCGTCGAGACGACCTGGGGCCAGGGCGCCGACCACGTCATCCTCACCCCCGGCGTGGTCACCGAGGACATGGTGCAGGCCGCCGTGCTGATGACCGGCAAGGGCGGCAAGGTCACCATCACCGCGGTCGGCCACCACAACGAGCGGGCGGTGCACGTCCACGCCGGCATGATGATCAGCTACGCCCGGCAGATCCGCGGCGCGCTGTTCGGCGGCTGCAACCCGCTCTACGACGTGCCGAAGCTGCTCGGGCTCTACAAGTCGGGCGACCTCAAGCTCGACGAGCTGATCACCCGGCGGTACCCGCTCGACCAGGTGAACGAGGCCTATCGCGACCTCAACGAGGGCAAGAACATCCGCGGCGTCATCATCCACGACGACTAAGGCGGACCAGGACCGCGCCGCCGGCCTGGCCGTCAGCCGGACCGACGACCGGGCCGAGGGAGGCGCCGCCCGCACCATGCGCGCCACCCTCGGCCCGCTGGTTCTTTCCGGCCGGGCCGGCGTCATGCCACCGGAATCCCCAACAAACACCCAACGTCTCCAACGATGCCGCCGCCGACGCGGTGGCCACCACTGGCACTACTGGCACCGCCGCCTCGCCCGGGCATCCCGCGCGAGCGGTCACGACGTAAGGGGTTGCACGTGCCGAACGCGATCCTCGACCCCACTGGACGCACCCGCACCCGGCCAGCGGCCGCGAACCGGCTGGCCCTCGCCCCCCGCCCGCGCCGGCTCGCCGGCCTGCGGGTCGGGCTGCTCGACAACACCAAGCACAACGCGGCGCTCCTCCTCGACGAGGTGGCCGCGCTCCTGGTCGCCGAGCACGGCGCGGCCGGGGTCACCCGCCGCCAGACCAAGGCGGTCTTCTCCCTGCCCGTGCCCGAGGACGTGATCGCCGACTACAGGCAGGACTGCGACGTCGTGCTCACCGGCGTCGGCGACTGCGGCTCGTGCAGCGCAGCGAGCACCGCCGACGGGGTGGCCTTCGAGCGGGCTGGCCTGCCGGCCGCGGTAATCTGCACGAACGCGTTCATCCGCACCGCCGACGCGATGGCCGAGATGCGCGGCGCGCCCGGCTACCAGTACGCCGTCACCGAGCACCCGGTGGCGGTGCTCACGCCGGAGCAGATCAGGGCCCGGGCCAAGCAGGTCGTCGACGACGTCGTCGCCCTGCTGACCACGCCGGCCGACGGCTCGTGACCGCCCAGGACACGGTGGCCATCGGGGCCACCACCAGCGACGCGGACGGGGCGACGGGGAGCCAGGTGCTCGACCCCGACGCCGCGCAGGCGGCGATCGAGCACTGCTACGAGCAGGGCTGGTCGGACGGGCTGCCGGTGGTGCCGGTGAGCGAGCCGCTGGTGCAGAAGTTCCTGGCCACCACCGACCTGGCCATGGACACGGTGATCGGCTCGTCGCCGCAGGTCGAGCGGGAGGTGACCGTCGAGCTCGCGGCGATCAACGCGGCGATGGCCGGCTGCCGGCCGGAGTACTTCCCGGTGGTGCTCGCCGCATGGGAGGCGCTCATGCGCGAGCGCACCACCAAGGGCGGCGGCTGGCAGTCGACCAGCGGCCCGGCGCCGCTCATCATCGTCAACGGCCCGGTACGGAACGAGCTGGGCTTCAACTGCACCGGCGGGGTGTTCGGACCGGGTTTCCGGCCGAACGCCACCGTCGCCCGGGCCATCGGCCTGATCGTGCGCAACGTGTTCGGCATCCACCCGCACGTCCTCGAGCAGGCGACGCAGGGGCTGCCCGGCCGCTGGCAGATCTGCCTCGGCGAGAACGAGGAAGAAAGCCCCTGGCCGCCGCTCGCCGAGGAGCTGGGGGTGGCCCCCGGCGCCTCGGCCGTGACCGCGACGCTGCTGCGTACCTGCGAGTTCGTCGACAACCGGCACACCAGCAGCGCGGAGCAGCTGCTCGGCGACTTCGCGGACACGATCGGCCGCAGCGGCTCGTGGATCTTCCGGCACGCCCAGGCCGGGATCATCTTCTGCCC
>JADGHD010000189.1 GCA_019689615.1 Frankia sp.
TTTTTTTTTACCACCCCACCCCAGCCCGCCCCCCCCCCACCAACCCAACACCCCCCCCCCCCGGGGGGGGGGGGGTCCCCCCCCCGCGACCGCGGTAACAGCAAGGTGTTCCAGTGCTTCTACCACGCCTGGACATTCGACAGCGAGGGCTCGCTCGTCGGCGTCCCCGGCCGGGACGCGTACCAGGATGGCCTCGACATGGGCGCACTCGGACTCGCCCGTGTCGCCCGGGTGGAAAGCTACCGCGGGTTCGTCTTCGCGAGCTTCGACCCCGACATCGTCGACCTCGTCACCTACCTGGCCGGCGCCCGCGAGTACCTGGACCTGGTGATCGACGCCGCCGATGGCGACCTGCAGATCGTCAATGGCACCCAGGAATACGGCATCCAGGCGAACTGGAAGCTGTTGGTCGAGAACAGCATCGACGGCTACCACGCCGCCTCGACTCACGACACTTATTTCAAGTACCTGGTCTCGCTCGGCACCGACCTGTCCGTCGGCGTCACCGGCAAGACCCTCGACCTCGGCAACGGCCACGCGGTCCTCGAGTACCTCGCGCCCTGGGGTCGGCCGATCGCCCGCTGGGAGCCGCTGTTCGGCGAGGCGGCGCGCAGCGAGATGGACGCGCTGCGGGCCCGCATGGTCGACCGGTTCGGCGAGGCGCGGGCGCACCGGATCTGCGACCTCAACCGGAACCTGCTGATCTACCCGAACCTGATCATCAACGACATCATGGCCGTCACGGTCCGCACGTTCATGCCCACGTCACCGACCAGCATGACGGTCACCGCCTGGGAGGCGGCCCCGCGCGCCGAGCTGCCCGAGGTGCGCCAGCGCCGGCTGGACAGCTTCCTCACCTTCCTCGGCCCCGGCGGGTTCGCGACGCCGGACGACATCGAGGCTCTGGAGTCCTGCCAGCAGGGCTTCGCCAGCGGCGGAGTCGACTGGAACGACATCTCCCGCGGCATGGGACGCGACCCGCAGGCCACAGACGAGGAACAGATGCGCGCCTTCTGGCGCCGCTGGCGCGACCAGATGGACGGTGCACGATGACTGTGACCACGCCGACCACCAAGCCGACCACCGGGGCGGCCGGGGCCGGGGCCACCGGTCCAGCTCCCGCGGAGGCCGGCCCTACGGCCGTCGCCCGGCTGGCGGCGCTGACGCGTGCCGACGTGGAGGACCTGCTCTACCGCGAGGCGGAACTGCTCGACGACTGGGACCTCGACGGCTGGCTCACGCTGTACACCGACGACGCCCGCTACGTCATCCCGACCACCGACGACCCGGAGGGGGATCCCCGCGAGGACCTCGTGCTGATCGACGACGACCGACTGCGGATGCGGGCCCGCGTCGAGCGGCTGAACAGCCGCAAGGCGCACCGCGAGTATCCCCACTCGAACGTCCGGCACCTGGTGACCAACGTCCGGCTCGGCGAGGTCGAGGGCGACGAGCTGCCGGTCCGCGCGTCGTTCACGGTGTGGCGGTTTCGCGGCGGTCGGGAGACCAGCTACGTCGGTTCCTACTACTACCGCCTGGTCATGACCGAAGCCGGGCCGAAGATCCGGTCGAAGCGTGTCGTGCTCGCCATGACCACGCTACGCCCCGCGAACGATGTGGCGATCATCCTTTGAGTGCGCAAGTGGAAAACATCGAGCATGGCGGCGGCGCCGCGAGCCGAGCGGCGCTGGCCGGCCGGGTGGCCGTCGTCACCGGTGGCGCGACCGGGATCGGCCGGCACATCAGCCGCCGTCTTCTCGACGACGGCGCTCGGCTGCTGCTGGCCGGACTCACGGAGACAGACACGAAGGCCGCCGTCGAGGCGCTCGGAGCACCGGCCGGGCAGATCGCCACATTCGCCGGTGACCTGGCCCGGCCTGGCACAGCCGAGTCCCTCATCAACACGGCGATTGACGTCTTCGGAACCGTTGACATCGTCGTCAACAACGCCGGCGGCGGGGTCATTGCCCCGACCCTCGAACACACCGAGCAGACCCTGCAGGCCACGATCAACAACAACCTGTGGACGACGCTGCGCACGTGCCTAGCCGCGCTGCCTCACCTCGTTAGCAAGGGCTACGGCAGGATCATCAACATCGGCGCCGAATCCGTGCGCAACGGCCTGACCGACCATGCCGTCTACAACGCCGCCAAGGGCGGTGTGCACGGCCTGACCACCGGCCTGGCCCGCGAGTTCGCCGGCCACGGCATCACGGTGAACGTCGTCGCGCCGTCCTACACGCGGACCGAGGAACTCGACGCGGCGCTCGCCGCGGGCCGTGCCCCGGCCCGGTTCAACCGCGTCATCGGCGACGCGATCGCCCTCATCCCGATGGGCAGGGCGGCCGAGGCCGACGAGGTGGCCGCGGCCGTCGCCTTCCTCGCCCGCGACGACTCGGGCTTCATAACTGGCCAGATCATCAGCGTCAACGGCGGAAGCAGCATGAGCTGACACCTGCAACAGGCCGCGGGGCGCGCGACCTTCCCCGTCGCCGTGCGCCCCGCGCCTGACCAGCGCGCAACAATCCCCTTTTCGCCTGGGGCACCGTCATGGCTCTGCCGACGGTCTCACGACAGCCAGGAGAAGGCACAGTGAGCGTGACCGATCCCGCCATCGCATACCGGCGAGCGCGAGACCAGCTTCTGGAGCTGCGTACCGACTACCGCAAGGCCGTCGACACGTTCGCCTGGCCCGACCTCGGTGACCGCTTCAACTGGGCTGTCGACTGGTTCGACGGCTTCGCCCGGGAGTCGCGCGCTCCTGGGCTGATCGTCGTCGAACAGGACGGCCGCCAGGCACGGTTCGAGTTCGCCGAGCTGAGCCACCGCTCCGACCAGGTCGCGCGCCACCTCGCCGAGACCGGTGTGCGCCGTGGCGACCGGGTGGTGTTAATGCTCGGGAACCAGGTCGAACTGTGGGAATCGATGCTGGCGATCATGAAGCTGGGCGCGGTGATCGTGCCGACGACCACCGCGCTGGGCCCCATCGACCTGGCGGATCGGCTGGCGCGCACCGGAGCCCGCCACATCATCGCGGACACGGCGCAGGCGGCGAAGTTCGACGCGCTGACCGGCTCGTTCCCGGACGACCTGACCATCGTCGGCGTCGACGCCGGCGCTGGCTCCGCACCGGCCGGGTGGGTGGACTATCGGGAGGCGTACGCCATCGCCCAGCCAGCGATCGAGCATCCCGGCACAGCGCCGACCGACCCGGTGCTGCTCTACTTCACCTCCGGCACGACCTCACGGCCGAAGCTGGTCCAGCACACCCACACGTCCTACCCGGTAGGGCACCTGACCACGATGTACTGGCTGGGTCTACAGCCGGGCGACGTCCACCTGAACATCTCCTCGCCCGGCTGGGCCAAGCACGCCTGGTCCTGCTTCTTTGCCCCGTGGGCCGCCGAGGCCACGATCTGCGTGTACAACTATGCCCGGTTCGACCCCGCCGCCGCGCTCGACCGGATCCGGGACACGGGCGTGACCACCTTCTGCGCGCCGCCGACGGTGTGGCGCATGCTGATCCAGGCCGACCTGTCCGGCGGGCCGGGCCAGCTGCGCGAGGTCGCCTCCGCCGGCGAGCCGCTCAACCCCGAGGTGATCGAGCAGGTCCGCGCCGCCTGGGGGCTGACGATCCGCGACGGCTTCGGACAGACGGAGACCACCGCCTCGATCGGCAACACGCCCGGGACACCCGTCCGGCCGGGATCGATGGGGCGGCCGCTGCCCGGGGTTCCGGTCGTGCTTGTCGATCCCGTCACCGGCGAGCCGGGCGTGGACGAGGGTGAGATCTGCCTGGATCTGGCGGCCCACCCGCGCACGCTGATGACCGGGTACCAGGACGACCCCGCGCGCGGCGCCGAGGCCATGGCGGGCGGCTTCTACCACACCGGTGATGTCGCCTCCCGCGACGAGGACGGCTACATCACCTACATCGGCCGGACCGACGACGTCTTCAAGGCCTCCGACTACAAGATCAGCCCATTCGAGCTGGAGTCGGTGCTGATCGAGCATCCCGCGGTCGCCGAGGCCGCGGTGGTCCCCGCGCCCGATCCGATCCGCCTGGCCGTTCCCAAGGCGTATGTAGCGCTGGCACCGGGACACGAGCCGACCCGTGAGACGGCGTTCGACATCCTCCGGTACGCCCGGGAGCGACTGGCGCCGTTCCAGCGTGTGCGCCGCATCGAGTTCTTCGACCTGCCGAAGACCATCTCGGGGAAGATCCGGCGGGTCGACCTACGCGCCCGCGAGAACGACGTCGCGGCCAGGTCGGAGGTGTCCGCCGCCGAATGGCGCGATGACCAGTTCCCAGAACTGCGCCAGGCCTAGCCGGCTCGGGTCCGCGGCCTATCGCCCCGACCAGCGCGGCTCCCGCTTCTCGCGGAACGCGGCGACGCCCTCGGCGAGGTCCTCGGTGGCGAAGGCGAGCGCGAGCTGGGACCGCAGGTAACCCAATGCCATGTCGAGCGGTTGGTCGCGGGTCGCGTCCAGCGCGTCCTTGCCCATCCGCATCAGCAGCGGTGATCGGGACGCGAGCAGCCCGGCCCAGCGATCAACCTCGGCATCGAACTGGTCCCCGGGCACCACCGTGTTGACCACGTGCAGCCGCTCCGCCTCCTCCGCCGAGATCAGCCGGCCGGTCATCATGAGCTCGTTCGCCTTCGCCCGCGGCACGCTCCGGTAGATGAGCGCGGAGATCATGAATGGGAACACGCCGACGTTGATCTCGGGGCAGCCGAACCGCACCCCCGCACGGGCCACGATCAGGTCACAGGCGAGCGCGAGGCCGAAGGCCCCGGCGAGCACGTCGCCGCCTGCCGCGCAGATGCTCGGCCGCCCAAGCTGGCCGAGCAGCCGGTAGACCCGAGGAAACCGGTCCAGGCCCGCGTACTTCGCCGGTATCGGGGTGTCGTCGGCGAACGCCTTGAGGTTGCCGCCGCTGGAGAACACCCGGTCGTCGCTGGACCCCAGCACGACCACCCGCACGGAATCGTCCGCGCGCGCCTGCTCAAGCCGGTCAATCAGCTGGTCGAGCAGCTGGTCGCTCAGGGCGTTCCGCGTCGCGGGGTCATCGAGCGTGATGGTGGCGACACCTCGGTCATCGAGGTCATATCGAACAAGTGCCGCGGGCATGGCGCTCCTCCTGTCCAGGACACGGACGGCCGAAGACGTGGCCGGTGCTGGCCGCGCCGGGTTCCGCAGGCCACCACGGTCGCGCGCACACCCGTTCCCGGCTCCGGCGCACTGGAGCAGTATATGGTCATACCATTGCAGCGGCGCGCGATGGAATCCGCGGCAAGCCATCCGTATCCGCATGTGACCCGGCGATCGTGCTGGCCAGCTCCGCGGCGTTGGCCACCGCCGACGGCGGGCCCGTGCCCGGCTCGACGGCGGCCATCATGCGAGCGGCCTCACCTCGGGTCCATCACACGTCAGCGGGCTTTTCCGCCTCCTGTGATGTGGTCGCCCCGCCCGCGGCGACGAGGTCGAGGGCGACATCGATGATCATGTCCTCCTGGCCGCCGACCATGCCACGGCGGCCGACCTCGACGAGAACCGACCTGGTGTCAAGGCCGTAGCGGCGCGCCGCGGCTTCGGCGTGCCGCAGGAACGACGAGTAGACACCGGCGTAGCCGAGGGTGAGGGTCTCCCGGTCGACCCGTACGGGCCGGTCCTGCAGCGGGCGGACCACGTCATCGGCGCCGTCCATCAGGCCGAACAGCGTGCACCCGTGCTTCCAGCCCATCACGTCGGCCACCGCGATGAACGCCTCCAGCGGGCAGTTGCCCGCACCGGCGCCCTGGCCCGCCAGCGAGGCGTCGATGCGGACCGCGCCGCACTCGGCCGCGACGACCGAGTTCGCCACGCCCAGGCCGAGGTTGTGGTGGGCGTGGATGCCCATCTCGGTCACCGGGTCGAGCACGTCCCGGTAGGCGCGGAAACGGGCGCGCACGTCGTCCATGGTCAGCCGGCCGCCCGAGTCGGTCACGTAGACGCAGTGCGCGCCGTAGGACTCCATCAGCTTGGCCTGCCGGGCGAGCTCGGCGGGCGGGGCCATATGGGACATCATCAGGAACCCGGCGACGTCCATGCCCAGCTCGCGGGCCGCGGCGATGTGCTGCGCGGAGATGTCGGCCTCGGTGCAGTGGGTCGCGATCCGCACCGAACGAATGCCCAGCTCGTAGGCGTGCCGCAGGTCGTGCACGGTGCCGATACCGGGCAGCAGCAGGGTGGTCGGGATGGCCCGGGAGATCGACGAGACGACGGCCTCGATCCACTCCCAGTCGGTGTGCGCCCCGACGCCGTAGTTCACGCTGGAGCCGGCCAGCCCATCGCCATGCGCCACTTCGATCGCGGTGACGCCGGCCTCGTCGAGCAGCCGGGCGATGGTGGCGGCCTGCTCGACGGTGTAGCGGTGCCGGATGGCATGCATACCGTCGCGCAGTGTCACATCCTGGATGTAGAGCGGCGCCACGACGGGGACGTCCGCGACACTCGCGCCGGTCTCCGGCCCGCACGGCGGGACCGAGGCGGGACCGGCCTTCGCGCCCTTCGTGATGTCGGCGGTGCCGACGCCGTCCGTCGTGCTCATCAGACGCTCACTCCATCGCGGGCCAGCTCGGCGATCCGCTCGGCGGTGCGCAGCGCGGCCGAGGTCATGATGTCCAGGTTCCCGGCGTAGGCCGGCAGGTAGTGCGCGGCGCCCTCGACCTCGAGGAACACCGAGACCTTCACGACCTCCTTGGCCCCCGCGGGCGCCAGGGTCCGCAACGGGTCGTCGGCGGCGATCCGATCGAACTGGACCTTCTGCTTGAGCCGGTAGCCGGGGACGTAGCCCTGCACCCGGTCGACCATCCTCTCGATGGACGCGACGACCGCGGCGTCGTCGCAGTCGCCGACGATGCAGTAGACCGTGTCCCGCATGATCAGCGGAGGTTCGGCCGGGTTCAGGATGATTACGGCCTTCCCGCGGGCGGCGCCGCCGACCTTCTCGATCGCCAGGGACGTCGTCTCGGTGAACTCGTCGATGTTGGCGCGGGTGCCCGGGCCGGCGGACCGCGACGCGATCGACGCGACGATCTCGCCGTAGTGCACCGGGGTGACGGCGGCGACGGCGGCGACGATCGGGATCGTCGCCTGGCCTCCGCAGGTGACCATGTTCACGTTCGGCGCGTGCAGGTTCGCGTCCAGGTTGACCGGCGGGACGACGTAGGGGCCGATGGCGGCGGGCGTGAGGTCCACGACCCGCTTGCCGTGCGCCTGAAGCACCTCGTTGTTGCGGCGGTGCGCGCCGGCCGAGGTCGCGTCGAACACGATCTCGATGTCGGCGAACTCGTCCATCTTCACCAGGCCGTCGATGCCCTCGGCGGTGGTCGCGACCTTGAGCCGGCCGGCGCGGGCGAGGCCGTCCGAGCTTGGGTCGATGCCGACCATCGCGCCCATCTCCAGGCGGTCCGACAGCCGCAGCACTTTGATCATCAGGTCGGTGCCGATGTTGCCCGACCCGATGATGGCGACCTTCACGCTCACCGCTGCTCTCTTTCCGCCGGCGCGGGCGCGAACCGGGTCCGTGCCGAGCCGAGCCCGCTGATCTCGGTCTCGAAGACGTCGCCGGGCGCGGCCGCGACCACCGGGCCGAGCGCGCCGGTCAGCACCACGTCGCCCGCGCGCAACGGGTCACCGGCGGCGGCCAGCGTGGCCGCGAGCCACACGGCCGCGTTCAGCGGCCCGCCCATGCAGTCCGCCCCGGTTCCGCGCGAGACGACCTCCTCGCCCCTGCGCAGCCGCATCTGCGCGCTCCGAAGGTCCACCCGGTCGAGCGGTACCGGCGTCGTGCCAAGGACGAACAGGCCGCAGGAGGCGTTGTCGGCGACCGTGTCGACGATCGTGATGTCCCAGTTGGCGATCCGGCTGTCGACGACCTCGATGGCCGGCAGCGCGAACTCGGTGGCGCGCAGCACGTCGACGACGGTAAGTCGCGGCTCGGGGAGGTCGGCGCCGAGCACCAGCGCGACCTCGGCCTCGACCCTGGGCGCGATCAGCCGGCCGTAGGGGATCTCGTCGCCGTCGGCGACGCACATGTCGGCGAACAACGCGCCGAAGTCCGGCTGGCCCACGCCGAGCTGACGCCGCACCGCCGGCGACGTCAGACCGATCTTGCGTCCGACGATCCGCCGCCCGGCGGCCAGGCCGCGATCGACGTTCACCCGCTGCACCGCGTAGGCGGCGGCGATGTCGCCAGGCGGGAGCACGTCCCGGACCGGTGAACAGGCGACGCCGGTGCGTTCGGCGGCGATGAGCCGGTCGGCGACGGCGATTATGGACTCGTCGACCGCTGGAGTGACAGTCATGGTGCGTCTCCCCGCGTCGATGCCGTGGGCACAGGAACCTCCAGGACGGGCGGGCCGGGGGC
>JADGHD010000190.1 GCA_019689615.1 Frankia sp.
GGGCCGGCGTGCTCCCCGTGGCCGCCTCACCGTGCCCCACCGGCCGGTGGCCCGCCGCCGGCCGGTGGCCCGGCGCCCGGTGGCCGCCCGCCCGCGCCCCCGGGCACGGCCGCGGTGGTGGCGGTCCAGCCGGCTGCCCAGGCGTTTCCTGTCGGAGCGTCAGAGGGCGGTCCTGGCTCGCGTCCGGCCGGCAGCGCCGGGAGCCGCCGGCCGGATGGCGGCGGGCGGGATCTGGGGCGACTTTGTAACGGCCCGTGCGCGCAGTGGTCATGCCCTGGTCACGGCTCGGCGCGGGGCGGTGACGTGGCGCGTGGTCGGCCGGGGTGTGACCACATCGGTGGGAGCGAATCTGACGACGTGTCAGATCAGCGGTTAGATTACGGAGCGCTGACACGGAAACCCAGCTCAACCCGGTTCCGGAGGAGTCACCACATGTCAACCGCATCCCGCCGCCCGGCGGCTGGCCGGCCAGATTACCGGCCGTTAGCCCCGGCTCGGCGCGCTCCGTGGAGGGTCCGCGGCACCGCGGCCGTCGCGCTGGCGATGGCCTGCCTGCTGGCGGCCGCCGGCTGCTCGCGCGACTCGGACGACGACGACGCGCCGGCGTCGGGCGCCACCTCGGCCCCCGCGGCCGCGCCGACGATCGCGCCGTCGAAGGACTTCGACCTTCCCGAGCCCGTCAAGATCGTCGCCCTCATCGGCGACAAGACGAACTCCCGAGACCCGAACGCCATCAACGACTTCAACGACGGCGCCCGGATGGCGATCGAGGAGATCAACGCGGTCGGTGGCATCGGTGGCCACCCCGTCGAGTTCGTCGCCATCGACACCTCGCCGACCGGCCAGGGCGTCGACGCCTCGTTCAACCTGGCCGTCGCCGAGCACCCGACCGCCATCGTCGGGCCGGTGTCGTCGACGAGCGCGCTGGCGCTCGTCCAGCTGATCGACGCCAACGGCATCCCGGTGCTGCAGAACACCACCGACGGCCGGCTGGCCACCAGCGCGGAGGGCGGCAGCCAGTGGATGTTCGGCACCCGGCCGCGCAACGACATCAGCGCCGCCCGGGCCGCCGAGTTCGCCCGCGACGAGCTGGGCGCCTCCACGATCGGCCTGCTGCGGGTGAACACGGCGTTCGGCGAGCAGGGCCTGGCAGGGATCACCGAGGCGCTCGGCGCCGCGCCGTCGCCCGAGCGCAACTTCCCGTTCAACGCCACCGACCTGACCGGTGAGGTCGCGGCGATGGCCGAGGCGGGCGCGGATGCCGTCATCGACTGGGGGACGCCGAACACGCTGGCCCTGACCGTCAAGACGTTCGCCCAGCAGGGCCTGCGGGACGTGCCGCACATCGGCCCGGGCAGCGTCGGCTTCGACTCGTTCGCCCAGGGCGTCGGCGACCCCGAGCTGCTGGAGAACGTCTACGGCGCGGTCGACTGCAACCCGGCCGACGACCCGTCCCGGCCGGAGCCGGGCGCCTGGGTGGCCCGGTTCACCGAGAAGTACGGCTACGCGCCGTCGTACGCCTCGGCCGAGCTGTATGACTCGATCTTCATCCTCCGGCACGTGATCGAGGAGGCCGAGTCGGCCGATCCGGCGGCGGTCCGGGACGGGCTGGCGAGCCTGTCCGGCTTCTCCGGCATCTGCAGCCCGAACTACACCAACGACGACGGCATTCTGATCAGCCAGACCGTGATCGGCAAGTACGAGAGCGGCGAGTTCCGGACCCAGAAGGTCTACCCCAACTAGGTAGCCGTTCGAGCTGGCCGTCGCCAGGCCGGCACCGGCGTGAGGGCTGTCCGCTCCGCGCCGGTGCCGGCGGTCAACCACCACGCACCACGCCCGGGGCCGTCGCGCGGCAGGTCCCGGGCGTGCGGCGGGTGCCAGGTCACGGGCGGGTGGCCGTGGGGATCGGCCGCCGGGGCAGGGCCCACCCGCACCGCGGCCGGCCTGACCGCCGCCGGCACGAGCGGCATCCAGCGAGAACCCGAGCTGCACAGAACGGAGGCGCGTGAGCGGGTTCATCACCTCTCTCGCCAGCGCACTGACCCAGGGGTCAGTGTTCGCGCTGATCGCGCTCGGCTTCCTGTTGATCTACCGGGCGACCGGCGTGGTCAACTTCGCCCAGGGAGACCTGGTCACGCTGGGCGCCTACCTGTCGTACTGGGCCTATCACGACCTCGAGCTGACGCTGCTGTCCAGCTGGCTGCTGGCGGTGGCGATCATGTTCGTGGTCGGCGTGGCGCTGGAACGGTTCGCCTACGCGCCGATCCGGACGCGTTCGGAGCACACGGTGGTCATCGCGACGCTGGGCGCGGCGATGGTGATCCGGGCGTCGATCGCGATCTGGCAGGACACCAGCCCCAAGTTCAGTCCCGACCCGTTCAACGGGGAGATCATGGAGCTGGCGGGCGCCCGGATCCCGTACCAGAACCTGCTGGTCATCGGTGCGACCGTGGTCATCGTCGCGGGCACGCTGCTGCTGGTCGGCAGGACCGGCTTCGGCCGCTCGATCCGCGCGCTGGCCGCCGACCGGGGCGCGGCGTCGCTGGTCGGCATCCCGGTCTCCCGGGTGTCCATGCTCGCGTTCGGGCTGTCCTCGGCCCTGGCCGGGGTGGCCGGGGTGCTGATCGCGCCGACCCAGGCGCTCACGGTCGACCTCGGCTTCGGCCCGATGCTGTTCGCGTTCGCCGCCGCGGTGCTGGTCGGGCTCGGCCGGATCGGCGCGGTGCTGCTCGGCGCGGTCGCGATCGGCATCGCGCAGTACGTCGTCGGCCGCTATGTCTTCCCGGACTTCCGGGATCTGTACCCGTTCATCCTGATGCTCGCGGTCCTGGCGATCCGGCCGCGGGGGCTGCTCGGAGAGCAGGTGGGACGCCGTGTCTGAACTGCCGCCCTCGCCGGCCGCGCCGGCCGCTTCGGCGTCCTCAACCTCCTCGTCGCCGCGGGCGCGCTCCTCCTCGCCTCCTCGGTCGCGCCGGGCCGTCGTCAACCGCCTGCTGGGGCGGGCAGCCGACGGGCTGCCCGTGCCCTACCAGCGCGGCCAGCTCGCGGTCGTCGTCGGGGTGATCGCGGTCACCCTGCTGGTGGGCGCGCTGACCGGCGGGGAGTACGGCTACGGCCTGCTCGGGGCCTGGGCCGTGCTGTCGATATCCACCCTCGGCTTCTACCTGGTATTCGGGTTGTCGGGGCAGTTCGCGTTCTCCCAGGCCGCGTTCATGGCGGTCGGCGGGTACACCTCGGTCGCGGTCGCCCGCCACGCCGGGTTCCTCGCCGGCTTCGTGTCCGCGATCGTGGTCGCCGCGCTGGTCGCGGCGCTTCTCGCGCTGCTGATCAGCCGGACCGAGCACTTCGCGTTCGCGATCGCGACGTTGGCGTTCGGGTTCGTGGCCACGGTCGTCTTCCGGGAGTGGGAGGACATCAGCGGCCCCGGCGGCGAGGTGCTCGGGATCGAGCGGCCGAGCCTGTTCGGCCACACGTTCGCCACCGACGAGGCGTTGTTCCCGGTGCTCGTCGGCGCGCTGGCGATCGCGCTGGTCGTGGTGGCGCTGGTGGAGCGCTCCCCGGTGCGCCGGGAGGCGATCGCGGTCCGGGACAACCCGGTCGTGGCGACGCTGTCCGGGGTCTTCGTGCAGCGGCGGCGGATGCTGCTGTTCACGCTGGGCTCGGCGTTCGCCGGCGCAGCCGGCTCGCTGCTGGCGCACCGGTCGGCGGCGATCTTCCCGGAGACGTTCTCGCTTCAGCTGGCGATCAACCTGTTCCTCGCCCTGCTGTTCGGCGGGATGGGCTCGATGTGGGGCCCGCTGCTGGGCGCGCTGTTCGTCACCCAGGTCCCGGAGCGGCTGCGGTTCGTCGGCCGCTACCAGGACCTGATCTACGGCGCGCTGCTGGTCGTCATCATCGTCGCCGTGCCGGACGGCCTGGCCGGCGTGACCGGACGGGCCAGCCGGGCGCTGCGCGCCTACGCGCACCGGCGCGGCCGGACCACCGCAACCGCCCGCGCCCCGCTCGAGGCAGACGAGGCGGCCGGGCCCGCGGCGGCGGACGAGCCGGGCGCGGCGGCGGGGGAGTCGGCCGTACCGGGGAGGCAGCCGCCCGGCCAGGGCCGCACGTCCGGCCCGGCCGGCGATGCGGCGCCGGCGCTGGCGGCGCGCGACATCGACGTGCGGTTCGGCGGGGTGCGCGCGGTCGCCGAGGTGGGCCTGACCGTGGGCGCCGGGGAGATCGTCGGCCTGGTGGGGCCGAACGGGTCCGGCAAGTCGACCTTCCTCAACGCGATCACCGGGCTGGTCCCGGCGGTCGGCTCGCTCGAGGTCGGCGGCGCGGCGGTCCCGCTGCGCCGGCCGGCCAGGGTCCGCGCCGCCGGCGTCGGCCGCACGTTCCAGACGCCGCAGGTGGTCGAGGGCCTGACCTGCCTGGAGAACGTCATGCTCGCGGTGCCCGAGCGCCGGCTGGCCGGGCTCGGTGCCGCGCTCGGCCGGCGCCGGGCGATGATCTCGCTGGAGCGGGCCAGGGCGCAGCGGGCCAGGGTGGCGCTGGCCCGGGTGGGGCTAGCCGAGCTTGCCGACACCCCGGCCAACCAGCTCGCCTACGGCTGGCGGCGCCGGCTCGAGCTCGCCCGGGTGCTCGTCGCCGAGCCGAAGGTGGTGCTGCTCGACGAGCCGGCGGCCGGGCTGAACGAGGCCGAGACCCGCTGGCTCGCCGAGATGCTGCGCTCGCTGCGGGCCGCCGGCTGCTCGCTGCTGATCGTGGAGCACAAGCTCGCCCTGCTCAACGACATCTGTGACCGCCTGGTCGTGCTGCGCCTCGGGGAGGTCGTCGCCGCTGGCGAGCCGGCGGCGGTCTGGGCCGACCCGCGGGTCGTCGAGGCCTACCTCGGCGGTGGCCCGGCCGCCCCGGCACCGCCGGCGCCGGCCATGGCCGCGGGGCAGCAGGCGGCCGGCACCGCGGACGCGCCCGTCGCGGCGCCGACGACGGCGGGAGGGAACGGCGATGCTGCGAGTTGAGTCGCTGACCGTGCACCACGGGCCGGTCGCGGCCGTCGTCGACCTGGACCTCGAGGTCCGGGAGGGGGAGGCGGTCGCGCTGCTGGGCGCGAACGGCGCCGGGAAGTCGTCCACGCTGGCGGCGATCTCCCGGCTGATCCCGGCGGTCTCCGGCGCCGTCCACCTCGACGGGCGCCCGCTCGGCCGGCGGGCCGCCGACCAGGTCGCCCGGCTCGGCCTGCTGCACGTGCCGGAGGGGCGCCGGGTGTTCCCCACGCTCACCGTGCACGAGAACCTGCAGGTCGCCAGCGCCGCCCGGCGGCGGCGCGGCGGTGGGCCCAGGGCCACCCGGGCGCTGCTCGACGAGGTCTACGACCTGTTCCCGATGCTCACCCCGCTGCGCGACCGCCCGGGCTGGGCGCTGTCCGGCGGCGAGGCGCAGATGGTGGCCATCGGGCGGGCGCTGATGGGCGCCCCCCGGGTGCTGCTGCTGGACGAGCCGTCGCTGGGCCTGGCCCCGGCCGTGGTCGACGCGGTCTACGGCGCGCTCGCCCGGATCCGCGAGCGCGTCCCGCTGCTGCTCGTCGAGCAGGACACCACCCGCGCCCTCAACCTGTGCGACCGGGCCTACGTGCTGCGCGGCGGCCGGCTCGCCATGACCGGCACGGCCGCCGAGCTCCGCGACGCCCCCGACCTGGTCGCCGCCTATCTCACCTGACCGCGCGCCGGGGCGGCGGAAAGCGCCGCCCCGGCGACGGGTCATCGGCCGGGCAGCGGCGCGGGTGCGGTGGCGACGGTTCGCGCCGAGGGGTGGGAGCGCTCTCTCGGGGAGAGCTACTCTTGGGGCAAACCGGTTCTGGACGCAGAGGCAGGTTGTCGTCGCGCAGCGCATCGCGACGCGCGCCCGGCCCCGGCCGCCTGGCACCGGGAGCAGGACGCAGCGGGTCCCCTTCTGGGCCCCTGCCATGTCTGGGAAACCTCTGTCGAATGGTCGAGAAACTCCGGTAGAACATGATTCGTATGTGCGGAACCAGCCGGCCTCCAGGAGCTCTCTTCACCGCCGCGGCCGCCTGCCTGATCCCGGCGGGCGCGGTCTCGACGAAGGCCCGGGTCGCCACCCGTTCCGGCTGGTCCCGCCGGCTCCGGCGACACCGGGGCCGCCCGCTGCCGGCCTGGGGCTGGCCGCCGTCCCGCGTCAGCCGCCGCCGGCTGGCGGCGCGCGGCCCGTGGCGGTCAGGCCCGGCGGCCAGCACCCGCCGCTCGCTTCCCTCGCCTGGCCGCCCGCCCCGGCCGGCGGCGATGGCCGCGGACCCGCTGACGCAACCGACGAGGTGACCACGCTGCCCACCGCCGACGACCGTGCCCGCGCCCGCGCGAACCGGACCGAGCTCCTCGCCGAGGAGGTGGTCGCGGCGGCGCGGGCACTGTGGCTCGCGGTCGGTGCCGAGAAGCCGGCGGCGGTCCCGGCGGCGTTCGAGAAGCTGCGCCCCCGGCACATCCAGCTGCTGCGCCTGCTCAGCCGCGAGCCGGGGCTGTCGGTGCGGGCGGCGGCCCAGGCGCTGGCGATGCGCCCGCACAACCTGAGCACCCTGCTCACCGACCTCGTCGACGCCGGGCTGGTGGAGCGGCGCGGCGACCCACGCGACCGGCGGGTCGCCCGGCTCTACCTCGCCGAGTCCGCCCGCGCCGAGGTGGCCGGCGTCGAGCAGGAGCTGCACGCGGCGGTGGTCGCGGCGCTGGCCCGGCTCACCGACGTCGACCAGGGCCGGATCCGCTCCGCCCTGCCCGCCCTGCAGCGGCTGGTCACCGGCCTCACCCCGCCCGGGGGCGCCGCCGGGCCGGCTGGTGGCCCCCGGGCCGCGGTGCCGCGCCCGCTCCCACCGTCGGCCCAGGACCGGGCGCGGTGACCGCGCCGCGCTGACGGGGTTTGTCCGCTCCTGGCCGGGGGACGCAGTGGGCGCGGCCACCGGCCGCCTCGCCGTCAGCACTGGGACCTGCGATGACCACCGTGACACGCAGCTGGACGCCCGCCTGCCGGCACGACCCCTGCCTTGGTGGCCTGCCGGACGTCCTGGAGGCGGTCCTGGACCGCGGCCTCGTCATCGAGGACTACCCGCGGGTCGTGCTCGCCCGGGTCGCGCCGGCCGCCCGGCCCCGCCGCGCCACCCTGCCCTGGCGGCAGTACTGCCTGCGGCTGGCCGACGAGGCGGTCCTCGCCGTCGGCCGCTCGCTCGCCCGCTGTCGGCCCACCCTGCTGTGGGCGGTCGACGAGGAGGCGATCCCGGGCGCGGCCGGCGAGCGCCAGCCCGGGGCCGGCGAACCGGCCCGCGCCGGCTACCGGTGGGAGACGGGGATGACGGAGCTGACGGAGGAGCGCGCTGGTGGCCCGGCGCCGCGCGTCGGCGCGCGGCTGGCCGGACGGGCCGAGCGGGCCGAGGTCACCCGGCCGATGCTGTTCGTCTACGGCGTGGTCCGCAACGAGCACCGACTTCCCGACCCGCCGCCGCTCGGGGTGGGCCGGCCGGCCCGGCCGGTGTGGCTGGTGCACTGCGGCCCGGTGGCGGCGGCCGTCAGCGAGGCCCCGGCCGAGCTGGTGGAGGTGGGCGAACCCGAGGCGCGCCGGCACCTGGACGTGCTGGTGGAGCTGCTGGCGGGCGGCCCGGTGGTGCCGCTGCGGGTCGGGTCGCTGGCCCCGGACGAGCGGGCGGTGCACGACGAGGTCCTCGACCCGGCCGCCTACCAGCTGCGCCAGCGGCTCGACGCGCTGGAGGGCATGGTCGAGGTGCACGTCGACGCGGACGAGGACGAGGTGGCCGCGATCCGCGCCGTGATCGCCGCCGACCGTGGCCTGGCCGCGGCGAGCGCCACCGCCCGGGACGCCTCGCCCGCGTCCCGGCTCGCGCTCGGCGAGCGGGTGGCGGACGAGGTGATGCGCCGCCGGCGGCGGCAGGCCGAGGCGCTGCTCGCGGAGCTTCGCCCGGTGGCGGTCGCCGACGCCGCGCGCGGGCCGATCGGCGGGCCGCAGGACCCGGTGCTGCGCTGGGCGTTCCTGGTCCACCGCGGCGACGAGCCGCGCCAGCGTGACCTGGCGCACTTCGACGCCGCCGTCGAGCGGGCCAGGGCCACCCACCCGGAGCTGGCGATCAGATACACCGGGCCACTGCCCGCCTTCCACTTCCTCGACCTCGTCCAGCCGGGCGACGCCGCGGGCCTGGCCCGCCACCACGGCCGTTGGGGCTGGTAGCGCGCGCCGTGGGCTCCGCTCGGGCCCGCGGGTGGGCGTGCCGGGTGACTGCTCCCTGTCCGCTACTGTCGGGCCGTGAGCAGGTGCGAATGGGGCGTGGACGGCTTGCCCGACTGGCCCATGGGGTCCGTGGTCGGTGAGGTGGCGGTGGCCGGGGGCGGTTGTCCCGCGGG
>JADGHD010000191.1 GCA_019689615.1 Frankia sp.
GGTTCGAGCCGTTGGGTCAGGAGGCGGCGCTGGGTCTGGGGCGGGGGAGGGGCACCACCGTCCCAGCGCAGCGCCCACGGGGCGAGCCCGTCGGCGTCGAGGGCGCGGGCCTTCACCCAGTCCAGCGCCGCCACGAGATCGGTTGCCGCGTAGGGGCCCAGTGGGCGTTCCTTCTCCTTCCGGGTCTGCGGGTCACCGCCGACCACGACCACGAAGGGGGCGTCTGGCCGCAGCCCGAGCCGGTTGACCCGGCCGGCGCGCTGGGCGAGGGCGGTCCCGGGAGCCAGCTCGCTGACCGCCGCGGCGAGGTCGATGTCGACGCCGACCTCGAGGGTCTGGGTCGCGACCAGGACATCCACGTCGGCGTTGCCCCGGCTGTCCAGGAGCCCGTCGCGGCGGGCCCGCAGCCGGATGACGTCCATCGGGCGCATCCGGCCGACCAGCGTCTCCACGGTCAGGTCCGACGACGACCGCAGCGCCTCGCTGACGGCCAGCGCGGCGGACACGGTGTTGACGAAGCAGCCGACGGTGCCGCCCGTGACCTCCGCCCGGAGCCGGACGACCTCGGCGGCCAGCTCGGCGATCGCGGCATCCCGCTGCTTGCCCGGCTGGCCGGACGGCCATGCCGGAAGGGTGAGGATGCGCACTGGCTTTGGCCGCGTCAGGCGGTCCCGCAGCGGCGGATCGGCGGTCAGGTCGTCCTGGTGCACGCCGACGACGGCACCGGCGCCCGGGTCGGGGGTCGCGGTCGTCTCGACCACCTGCAGCGCCGGCACACCGAGATCGGGCTCTGTCAGCTCCTGGAGCTCGGCCACCCGCCGGGCGGTCCTGACCAGCTGCCGGGCGAGGTGCGCCTCGTCGACGACGACGACCGCGTCCCTGGCGAGCAGCCCCGCCTCCCGCGGCCGCGCCGCCCGCGCCGACCCGTAGCCGCGCAGCAGCAGCCGGCTGCCCCACATGTCCGGCGTGGCGCACAGGACGGCGGCGGCCACCGGGTCGTCCCGCCAGCCAAGCGGCGGCGGCAGCCCACCCCGCAGCCGGGCGACCAGCAGGGGGGAGCCCTGCTCGTCGGCGTCAAGCGCCTGCTGCCAGCGCAGGCGGCGCAGCGCGGCGGCCACAGCCACCAGCGCCTGGCCTGGCTGCGTCGCCGCGCTGACCGGGCCGCCTCCGGCACGCTGCCGGGGCACCCGCAGGGCGTCGGCGAGCAGCCGCGCC
Organism: Frankia sp.; assembly: GCA_019689615.1. Taxonomy (GTDB): domain Bacteria; phylum Actinomycetota; class Actinomycetes; order Frankiales; family Frankiaceae; genus Pseudofrankia. The sequence continues at coordinate 1,216 of JADGHD010000191.1, forward strand.
AGCCGGCTGGCGTGCTCGAACTGGTCGTCGACCAGGGCACGGCGGTCCACGACCAGCGCGAGCCGGCGGGGCAGGCGCGGTCCCGTGGCCGCTGACGTGGTGAGCGCGACCGCGAACGTGTGTACGTCGATCACCGCGGTCTTCCCTGCGCCGGTCGGGGCCGCGATCTGCCCTGGCCAGCGGCCGTCGGCCAGCAGCGTCTCCAGCAGCCGCGTCTGCCAGCGGAAGGGACGGCGGTCCTCGCCGTGTACGGCCGCGAAGAAGGCCGGCCAGTCGTCGAGCGCCAGCGGCGGGAGCGTGTTGTCGTCGGCGACCTGGTGGGCACCAGGGCTGGCGCCGGGGGTTTGCTGGCTCATGACGCCCCCGCTTCGGTGCCCGGCGCGGCCGCGAGATCGACCGGCTCGTCCACCGGGACGAGCAGGCCGCCGCCCAGGTGCCGGCTCTGTCCGATCGCGGCCACCGCCCGCTGCGGGGCCAGCGTGCCGAGCGTGAGACGGGCCCGCAGCGGCGTGATGACGTGCCCGGCGTTCACCCGGTGGACGAAGCGCGCCGGATCCCGGTCGCTGATCCGGACCACCCGCTCGGCGCGGACGCCCCGGCTGGTCGCCACGGCGGCGAGCCTGCGGTAGAAGGCGTCACCCCGGCCGGACTCGCCGAGCAGGTCGCGCCAGACGAGGCCGACCGACAGCGCCACCGCGTCGGCGAGCGACCAGGGGCCCCGGCGCGGCGGCCGGCTGTCTGGCACGAAGGCCGGGACCGTCTGCCATACCCGGCGGTGGCCCGGGGGCACCGGCGGCCAGAACGTGTCCGCCGGGACGGTGTCCCGCCGCCCGGTGACCCGGATCTCGCGGCCGCCCGGCCCGCGGATGCCGCGCAACCGGGTGAGCGCCGCCCCCACCACCGTGAAGTCGGTCTCGCTCAGGCCCGCGGGCACGAACACCGCCAGGGTGGCGGCGGCCGGCCGCCCGGCAGCGTCGGCGGGACCGGCCGTGCGGTCGAGGATCTGGATGGCAAGCCGGTTCGCCGGCCGGCTCGTGCCGTCCGGGTACACGCCGGTCAGCGACGCTGGCGCGCCATCGCCCACCAGAGAGATCAGCGCGCGGTGCGCGGCGACGCACCACGCCACCCGGTCGTGCTCCGGGACCGGCCGGGACAGCGGAGCCAGCAGCACGCTCACCCACGGCAGCGGCGGCGTGTCGGCCTCGCGGGACGGGGTGTAGCAGGCGGCGGACAGGCCGGTGGTCACCAGCGGCGGCCGGCGGGTCCCCTCAGTGCCGCTGTGCCTGTCCTCGGCCCTTCTCGGCGACGCCGAGAAGGTGCGGTGCGCTGCCAGCAGCGCGTCGCCACGGCCGCGGCCGGCGACGTCGACCACCAGGCCGGAGCCGCCGAACAGCTCGGCCGCCTGGTCCAGCCAGTGGGTGGGCCGCGGCGGGCTGTCCGTACCGGTCTGCGCTGGCTCCTGGGCGCCCTCGTTGCCACGCTCGGCCGCGTCCAGCACCCTCAGCCGCACCGGTGTCTCCGCCATGCCCAGGTATGGGACGTCCGGGCACAGCGCGGCGATGCTGGCCCGCACCGAATCGGGCGGGGCGTCCGTCCAGGTCCACGCGATCGGCCCGTCCACGGCGACCGCCCCACCGAGCCGGCGTCCGGCGACCTTGTCCTTCCAGGAGCCGCCCTCCTTCACGATCATCCCCTCCTTGCGGTAGGCGATCGGTGCGGGGGCAGAGGGCGCTGCGTGGTGGCGCGGCACGGTGATCCCGTCCGGCGGATGGTCCTCCAGCCAGTCCAGGCTCTCCCGGTCGGCGGGGCATGGCGCGAGTACGCCGTCCTCGACGACCGCGCGTGGCCCCTGTGCCGCGGCGCACCACAGCGCGGCGTGCAGGCGGGCCGGCGACGGCACGAGGTCGGGATGGCGGTCGCCGACGTGAGCGCGGTAGACGCCCAGCGGCAGCTCCGCGATCACGGTGAAGCTCATTCCGCGTCGTCCTCGGCGTCCTGCGCGCCGGCGGCGACCTGCGGGTTGCCGGTCACCCTCAGCGCGACGCCGTGCCAGCGCACGCCCGCGTCCGCCTCGGCCCGCTCCAGCGCGGTCTCCAGGAGCGCGTCCGCCTCGGGGATCGACAGGGGCTTGAGGCTCGTCGCCTGCCCGCCTCGCCCGTCGATCGTGACCCGTGGCAGCTCGGCCTCGACGAGGTCGCAGTTGGCCCGCAGGAACAGCTCGGCGTCCGACCGGGCAAGGCCGTTGAGCGCGAGCGCGGCGAGCAGCGCCCGGCAGGCGGCGTCACCCACCGGGCCAGCGCCGAACCGCATCTGGCGCAGCGTGGCGAACGACAGGACGTGGCTGCGGATGATCCGTCGGCAGGCCACCCCGGCGAGCGTGCTCAGGGACGGAGGGATGCCGCCGATGCCGAGGACGGAGGCGGTGCGGGGCTCCGCGGGCTTGTTGCCCGACTTCTTGACGATCTCGTCGTACTTCTTGGGGCTCAGCTCCGCGCGCTGGCCGTCCGCCAGCTCCTTGAGCACCGGCCCGGTGACCTGGATGCTCATGCCCACCGGGTCGACCCGCGCGCCACCGCGGAACGCGTCGGGCAGGCGGTTCGCGGTGCCGTCGGTGGAGATCCCGATGATCTCGCCGACCAGGGCGCTGCGCCACCGGCCCTGGTGCGACCGCCTGGTCGCGTCCCAGCCGCCGAACACCAGCGTCGCCGGGCTCATCTCCAGCAGCGCCCGGGCGTTGAGCGGGGCAGCGTCGCGCGCCGCCCGGTATTCCGGCAGATCGGCGATTGGAACGCCATTGACGGTGCCCGCCCGGATGTGGCCGTCGAACACCCGGTGGGGGAGGGTCAGGTCGCTGAACTCCTGCTCACCACCGTCCGGTAGCTGATAGGTGACGATCACCCGTGGCAGTCGGGAGAGCACCGGGTGCCCGTCGTCGATCGCCTGCGTCAGGGCCGTTTCGACCCGGTTGAGCTGGCTCTGCTTGGAGTCGATGAGGACCGCGTGCACCAGCTCGCCGTCGACGAAGCGGTGCTCCCAGGCATAGACCGCGCCCTTGACGTTGCTGTCCCGGGGCGCGAACCGGGCCGGGGCCACCGAGGTGTGCCAGCCACCTGCCGGCGCCAGGTCCGTGACCGAGGACAGGCAGCTCGGCCCTCCGGCTGAACAGGCCGAAAGAAGCAGGTCGTAGCCGAGCTCCGACATCGAGTTCCCCCTTGTTCCCGCGGGTGACGCCATGGGCGTCGGCGGTGGCATGGCGACGGCTGTTCGCCGCTCCGGTTGCTTGATCGAGTCGGAGACGTTACCACGCCCCTGTGACGCAACGCAGTGGGGTAAGTGCTGCCTGGTTGCTGTCAGCGCACGTCATCGCGGTGCGGTTGTCACGTTGTGATTGCCGAGTGTGGGTCCGTTAATAGGGCGGCCGTGCGGACCGTGGCACGGTAGGCGTGCGTGAAGCGGGCGGGTGCGGGCGGACTCTGTTAGAACCAGGTTCTACGGATGGCCGTGGGTGCCCGCGGTGAGGGCGTGGGGCTGGCCGGGCGGCCTGAGTGAAGGGTGACCGGGTGCGCAGGATCGACTACGCCGGCAGCGTGCATGACGAGCGGGAGATCGAGGCGGTCGTCGAGGTGTTGCGCGGCGGGGCGACGGCATTACGGATCGGGCGCAATGTGCGCGAGTTCGAGAAGCAGGTGGCGGCGCTGTTCGGGAAACAGCGCGGGGTGATGTGCAACTCCGGTTCATCCGCGCTCTACCTCGCGGTCGAGCTGCTGGGGCTCTCGCCCGGCGACGAGGTGGTGACCTCGGCAGTCACGTTCTCCACCGACATCGCGCCGCTGGTGCGGGCGGGGCTGGTGCCGGTCTTCGTGGACGTCGAGCGGGACACCTACAACATCGACGTCGAGGCGATCGAGGCGGCGATCTCGCCGCGGACCAGGGCGATCCTGGCGCCGAACCTGATCGGCAACGCCCCGGACTGGGACCGCGTCCGACAGATCGCCGACCGCTACCAGCTCGCCGTGGTCGAGGACTCCTGCGACGCGCTCGGCTCCACGCTGCGCGGGACGCCGACCGGCACCCGTTCCGACATCTCCGTGACCAGCTTCGCGCTGTCGCACATCATCACCGCCGCCGGGACCGGCGGGATGGTCTGCCTGGACGACCCCGAGCTCATCGACCGGTGCCTGCTGCTGCGCCGCTGGGGCCGGCGGTCCGAGGTACAGCTGTTCGGCTCCACGCGCGGCGTCGACAAGCGGTTCTTCAGCGATGTCGACGGCCTGGAGTACGACAACCTGTTCATCTTCGACGAGGTCGGCTGGAACTTCGAGCCGAGCGAACTGTCGGCGGCCTTCGGCCTCGTCCAGCTAGCCAAGCTCCCGGAGAACATCGCCCGGCGCAAGCGCAACTTCTCCCTGCTCTACGACCACTTCGCCCGCTACCCGGAGCTGTTCGAGCTGCCGCGCACGACCGAAGGACTCGACACCGCCTGGCACATGTTCCCGTTCATGATCCGGCGTGAGTCCGGGATCCGCCGTGCTGCGCTGCAGCAGCACATGGAAGGTGCAGGCATCGACACCCGGATGGTCTGGACGGGGAACGTCGCCCGCCAGCCGGCCTTCAAGAAGGCCAACTTCCGGATCGCCGGCGACGGGACGCTGCCGAATGCCGACCGGGTCATGGAGCAGGGGCTGATCCTGCCGTCCAACCACGGCATCGACGACGACGGCATCGCCTACATCACCGAGACCCTCGACGCCTTTCTCCGGAAGGAGGGCCACCTCTCGTGACCGTCGACGCCAGGCCAGGACAGCTGCGCCGGTTCGCCGGCCGCCGCGCCATCGTCACCGGCGCGAGCCGGGGCATCGGGGCCGCGATCGCCCGGCGGCTGGCGGCGGAGGGCGCCGACGTCGCCATCGTCGCCAGGACCGCCGAGCGGCACCCGACGCTGCCGGGCAGCCTCGCCGAGACCGCCGTGGCGCTGCGGGAGCACGGCGGGAAGGTCGCCTCGATCACGGCCGACCTCGCGAACGCCACCGACCGGGCCCGGATCGTGCCCGAGGCGGAGCAGGCACTCGGCGGCCCGATCGACGTACTGGTCAACAACGCCGCCGCCGCGATCTACGCGCCGGTGCGTGACTACCCCCTGCGGCGCAGGATGATCACGTTCGAGGTGAACGTGCACGCCCCGCTCGACCTGGCGCAGGCCCTCCTGCCCGGGATGGTGGAGCGCGGCGAGGGCTGGGTCGTCAACCTCTCCAGCAGCACCGCCAAGCCGTGGCAGCCGCCGTTCGACCTCGGCGCGCTCGGCACGACCATCGGTGTGTACGGCGCGTCGAAGGCGGCGCTCAACCGGCTGACGAACGCGCTCGCCGCCGAGCTGTGGGGCACCGGCGTGCGGGTCAACACCGTCGAGCCCCGGGCGGCGGTCCTGTCCGAGGGCGCGGACGTGCTCGTCGGCGCGCACCTGCGCCCGGACCAGATCGAGTCCATGGAGCAGATGGTCGAGGCGACCGTCTACCTGTGCGCCTGCCCACCGGAGCAGACCGGGGCCAGCCACGTCAGCCTCGACCTGCTCGAGACGCTGGGCCTGCCGGTCCACTCCCTGGACGCGACGCCGCTCGCCGAGCCCGCCACCTCGGGATAACAGGCCAGCTGGCGGACCCTGGTTCGCCGGCCGCCGCTCGCCTGGCCGCGCCCGCTCGCGCCACCGGCCTGGCTGACGACGGCCGTGCGCCTGTCGTTCCCTCGCTGAGGGTGACCTACTGGTTACGTTGTCGCTCATGACGGATGGGTTGCGAGGGCCGGCGGGTGGGCCGGCGGGGCGGGTGCTGGCGGCCGGGCGGATCGGGCTGGATACCGCACGGTTCGTGTGGCGGCATCCCGAGGTGCGGGACCAGCGGGTGCGGGCGCTGGCGCGCTGGGCCGGCTGGCAGGTCTGGGAGCGGGCGGTCGGGCGGCCGGTGACGGTGCGGCTGCCGGGCGGGGCGCGGATGCGCTGCTACCCGCACAGCCCGGCGGCCGCCTCGATGCTCTACTGCCGGCTGCCGGAGTGGGAGCCGATGCGGTTCGTGTGCGACGCGCTGCGGCCCGGCGACGTCTTCGTCGACGTCGGGGCCAACGTCGGCGGGTACACGCTGCTGGCGGCCGGGCGGCCGGGGGTGCGGGTGGTCGCCTTCGAACCGGCGTCGGACACGTTTGGCCGGCTGATGGAGAACGTGGGCCACAACCCGTGGCTCGACATCAGGGCGCACCGCGCGGCCGTGGGGGACGGCGACGGCGAGGTGCTGCTGACGGTCGGGCTGGACACGGTCAACCGCGTGGTGGCCGAGGCGCCCACCGGCGCCGCCCCCGCCGCCGCGCCCGGGCCGGTCGAGCGGGTCCCGATGGTGCGCCTGGACGCGCTGCTGCGCGACGAGCCGGTCGCGATCGTGAAGATCGACGTCGAGGGGCACGAGCCGGCGGTGCTGGCCGGTGCCCGAAAGCTGCTGGCCGAGCGCCGCCCGGCGCTGGTCGTCGAGTGGAACGACCCGGCGCGGCTGGGCGAACTGTTCGCCGAGCTGGGCTACGTCGCCGCGCGCTACCACCCGGACGGGCGCCGGCTCGTGCCTGTTGGCCCAGGGTCGGGCCGGCCGGCCCAGGCCCCGGCTGGCCGGAACGTGATCGCGGTGCCGGCCGAGTGGGTCAGCGCCGACGGGTGGACCGCGGCCCGTCCGGTCGCGCTGCCCACGCCGCGGTCCATGCCGGCCGGGCCCACGCCGCGGTCCAGGGCGACCGGGTCCACGGCGGCCGGGCCCACGTCGGCCGGGACGCGGCCGGCGGGGGTGGCGGCCGGCGGCGGGGATGCGGCCGCCGGGACGCCGTGACCCGGCCTGCCAGCATCCATTACTCCTCGTACTTGCACTGGTACAAAGAGTCGCATGGCTGAGGCGTCGACGGCGACACCGGCGGCTGCCGGCACGCCGCCGCCGGACCGCTGGCCAGCGGGGGAGCATGCGCCCCGGTCACCGGCGGCGCCGCCGTCCGCCTCGCCCGCGCCGGCTGGCCCGCCCACCAGACCGGCATCGCGCGCGCCATCCGGGCCGGTCGCGTGGGTCTGGCCGACGGCGTCGGCCACGCCGCCGGCACCCTGGCAGCGGCCACGCCTTCCGGCACACCGCAAG
>JADGHD010000192.1 GCA_019689615.1 Frankia sp.
CGGCCGCGACGCTCGTCGCGGCGCCGCCGACCGGCCTGGACCAGGCCGAGTCCGGCCAGCTTGGTCCCGACGACCAGGAGGACCCCCAGCACGACGCCGAAGACGACCAGGCCCCAGGTCTCGACGGTCAGGTCCTGCCCGGCGAGCGACAGGGTCGCCTGCCCGTCCAGGTTCTCCAGCACGATCGCCGCGACGAGCAGCCCGACAATGACGATCACCGCAATGCCGACGGTGAGCATCCTGGCCTCCCTGCCGGTCCCGCGCGGCGACGGTGCGCGGACACCGCTGATCTTCCGACGCTGGCGGGTTACCCAGCCGAAGGCGGTCCTATCCGTAGATCACCCGCTTGATCGGACAAGCCAGCCACCGCCCGGCCACCGAGCCGGTGACCGGTCCGCGCGCGCCAATGGCCGCCGGCCAGCAGGCGAGGACGAACATCCGGCCGGCCGGCCCGTCGCCGGTGCCGGGCGCGGGCAACGCGAACGCATCCGGCGCCCCGGGCCGGGCCGGTGCTCAGCGGCCGGACGGCTCGCGGCCCTGCTCGCGCCCGGCGGCGGGGGCGGGAGCCGTGGCCGGGTCCAGCCGGGTCAGGACGGCGTCGAGCAGCCGGCGGGCGGCGAGCTTGTCCAGCGGCTCGTTGCCGTTGCCGCACTTGGGCGACTGGACGCAGGACGGGCAGCCGGTCCGGCACTCGCAGGCGGCGACCGCGTCCCGGGTCGCCCGCAGCCATGGGGCGATCCGCAGGAAGCCTCGCTCGGCGAAGCCGGCGCCGCCGGGATGGCCGTCGTAGACGAAGACCGTGGTCTGCCCGGTGTCCGGGTGCAGGGCGGTGGAGACGCCGCCGATGTCCCAGCGGTCGCAGGTCGCGAACAGCGGCAGCAGGCCGATCGCGGCGTGCTCGGCGGCGTGCACGGCGCCCGGCACGTCGGCCGGGCCGATCCTGGCGGCGGCGAGCAGCTGCTCCGACACGACGTACCAGACACCGCGGGTGCGCAGGTGCCGTGGCGGCAGGTCCAGCGGGACCATGCCGAGGATCTCCCCGGTGGTGATCCGCCGCCGCTGGTAGCCGACCACCTGGCTGGTCACCTCGACCGTGCCGAAGTGGACCGCCAGGTCGTCATCGACCGGCCAGGACCGGGTCGTCTCGACGACCCGGATCTCCGTGCGGTCGCGGGCAGTGGTCGTCCAGTCGGGGGTGGCCGCGACGACGAACGCCACCGCCTCGTCGAGGTCGAGCTCCTCGACGAGGAAGCTCGCCCCCTGGTGCAGGTAGACGGCGCCGGGGTGGACGGTGGCGTGCGAGGTGGCCGCGTCGACGGTGCCCAGCAGCCGGCCGGTGGCGGACTCCACGATCCGCACCGGCGGGCCGCCGACCCCGCGGATGTCGACGTCCGGCCGGTCGCGCCGGGTCCAGTACCAGCCGGTCGGGCGCCGGCGCAGCCGGCCGCGCCGGACCAGGTCGTCGAGCACCCCCTGGGCCGCCGGGCCGAACAGCGCCAGGTCGGACTCGGTCAACGGCAGCTCGGCCGCGGCGCACTCCAGGTGCGGGCCCAGCACGTACGGGTTGTCCGGGTCGAAGACGGTGGCCTCGACCGGCCGGCCGAACACCGCCTCGGGGTGGTGGACCAGGTAGGTGTCGAGCGGGTCGTCCCGGGCGACCAGCACGGCCAGCGCTCCCTGCCCGGACCGGCCAGCCCGGCCGGCCTGCTGCCACAGCGAGGCGAGCGTGCCGGGGTAGCCGGCGATCACGGTGGCGTCGAGCCCGCTGATGTCGACGCCCAGCTCCAGCGCGGAGGTGGCGGCCACGCCGAGCAGCTTGCCCGAGCGCAGCCCGGCCTCCAGCGCCCGCCGTTCCTCGGCGAGGTAGCCGGCGCGGTAGGCGGCGACGCGGGTGGCCAGCTCCGGCGCCACCCGGCCGAGGGCGCGGCGGGCCGAGTTCGCGACCACCTCGGCGGCGCGGCGCGAGCGGACGAAGACCAGCGTGCGCACGCCGTCCGCGACGAGGTCTGCGAGCAGGTCGGCCGCCTCCGCCGTGGCCGAGCGCCGGATCGGGGCGCCGTTCTCCCCGACCCCGTCCCAGCCACCGACACCGTCGTCGCCCTCGTCGGCGACGGCGCCGGCATCGGGCACGACGTCGGCACCAAGCCCGGCGCCGTTGCTCCCGCGACCAACTCCGCCGGCATCGCCGGCGGCCGGGCCGACCTGACCAGCCGGGCCGGCGCCGGGCGGCGCGCCCGCGCCCTCCGCGGCGCGTTCGGCGCGTTCGGCGCGTTCGGTCGCGGTGGGCCCGGTGAGCAGCAGCGGCGGCTCGTAGAGGACGAAGTCGGTCGCGCCGCGCGGCGAGCCGTCCTCGTCGATCACGCTGACCTCGACGCCGGTCAGCCGGCTGGCCGACACGCCCGGGTCGGCGACCGTCGCGGAGGCGAGCACGAACACCGGCTCGGCGCCGTACCGGGCGCACACCCGCCGCAGCCGGCGCAGGACCTGGGCGACGTGCGCGCCGAACACCCCCCGGTAGCCGTGGCACTCGTCCACGATCACGAACCGCAGGCCGCGCAGGAACGAGGCGAACTGGCGATGTCGGGGCAGGATGCCGCGGTGCAGCATGTCGGGGTTGGTCAGCAGGAACGTGGCGTGCGCGCGCACCCAGTCCCGCTCGGCCGGCGGGGTGTCCCCGTCGTAGCTCGCGGCCCGGACCGCGGTCAGCGCGAGCGCGCGGATCGCCCGGAGCTGGTCGTGCGCCAGCGCCTTGGTGGGGGCCAGGTACAGCGCGCGGGCCGCCGGGTCGGCGAGCAGCCGGCTGAGCACCGGGAGCAGGTAGCCGAGCGACTTGCCGGACGCCGTCCCGGTGGCGAGGACGACGCTGCGGCCATCGAACGCCGCGTCGGCCGCGGCGACCTGGTGGCTCCACGGCGCGCTGACCCCGGCGGCGCGCAACCGGCCGAGCAGCACCGGATCGGCCCAGTCGGGCCAGGCCACCGCCGTGCCGGCGCGCGCCGGCACCCGCTCGACGTGGGTCACGCACCGGTCCCGGCGGCGGTCCGCCCGCAGCCGCGCGAGGATCTCCGCGCCCCGCCCGGCCCGCGCCGACGCGCTGACCACCTCGTCCACCGGCATGGCTACTATCGTCGCTCCCCGCCGTGCCGGGCGGTCCCGCCGCCCACGCCCGGCCGGCACGCCGAGACGGGACCCACGCCCGGGCTACGAGCAATCCGCCCGGTCGGTCCCGGCGAGCGACGGGGCGAAGCGGAGACCGGGCGGTAGATTTTCCCTGGCGTCGGTGCGCACCAAGCCCGTCGCGCGGGGTCAACAGGCCGCTCGCCCCCGCAGGACGCCGCGGGGACGGCGGTTGATCCTCCGTTCGGCGGGGTAGTGGCTGCCTGATGTCGGCGCGCTGGCACCCGCCCCCACCACGCCCCACACCGACGACGCGCCCCACAAGCCAGGAGGACACGTGGACCTGTCCCTCACGACCCGCCAGGAAGGCGACCACACGGTTGTGGTCGTGGGCGGCGAGATCGACGTCTACACCGCTCCGAAACTGCGCGAACAGCTCATTGACCTGGTCTCCAGCGGGTCTTACCACCTGGTGGTCGACATGGAAGGGGTGGAGTTCCTGGACTCCACCGGCCTGGGCGTCCTCGTCGGCGGCCTCAAGCGGGTCCGTGCGCACGACGGGTCGCTGCGGCTCGTCTGCACTCAGGAGCGCATCCTCAAGATCTTCCGGATCACCGGCCTGACCAAGGTCTTCCCGATCCACTCGTCCGTCCAGGAAGCGCTCGCCGCGAGCGACTGAGCCGGCGGCGCGAGCAGGCCGTAGACCGCGCCGCTCCGCGCCAGCCGCGCCCCACCCACTCCGCCGCCGGCCGGGGTCCCCGCCGATCTGCGCCCCGGCCCCGGCAACGACGCCCGCTGTCGGGCTGCCGGCCGTCGGAACAGCAGATCGGCGGGAGGCCGCATGTCCACCGTCGAGTTGCGCTTCGCCGCCCTGCCCGGGCACGTCCGCACCGCACGCATGATCGCGATGGCGGTGGCGCGCCGGGCCGGGGTGCCCGCCGCCGCCCTGGACGAGATCCGGCTGGCCGTGGGCGAGGCCTGCCTGCGCGCGGTGAACGTGAACCGGCGCCGCGCGCCCGGGGAGCTGGTCGACGTCCGCCTCACCCACTCCGGGAAGACCTTCACGGTCATCGTGACCGACGCCGGCGAGCCGGGGGACGACGCCGCCCCCGGGCCGGATGGCGACCTGCTCGGCGCGCCAGCCGCGATCGGCTCGGGCGACGCCCACCCGGACGGCGACGACCCGGCGAGCGCGGCGGACCCGGGGCCGGCCGGCGCGGCGCTGCCGCCAGGTATCGGGCTCGCGCTGATCGAAGGGCTGGTCGACGACCTCGACATCCGCCGGCGGCCAGACGGCGCCGGCACGATCGTGACGATGACCTGGGACACGGCGACGCCGCTCGCCGAGGACGAGGCCACGGCCGCGGCCACCGCTCCGGGCGTCGCGCAGCCACTGAGCTGGTCGGCATCCGCCTCGCCCACTGCCGAAGGGCCTTCGCGGTCATCGTGACCCGCCGCGGTCGGCAGGCCCCTGCCGACCGGGCCGCGCCCGATGCCGGCCACGCCGTCCGCCCGGCCGCGAGCGATCACCAACGAAACAACAACGTAACGCAACAGAACGCGGGTGACGCACCATCGTCCGTAGTCGGCCGATCGTGCCGCGCTCGGTCGCCCGCGGCGGCAGGCGGCCGGCCACGGCCGGCGAATCTCCTGGTCAGGCCGGGTCAGCCGGCCCGTGGAGACGACGTCGACCCGCCGTTCTGGCTCCGATGGTTTCCCGTTGGCTCGACGTGCCAGGAAGCGGCGGACTCCAAAAACGAGCGCACGCCGCACATGTGTGGATAGACTCCGCCGCATCTCTCGGACGGCCAACTCCTGGCCGTCCGAACCCGTTGGTGCTCCCGGTGGACGGCGGTGGGAGGTGGCGGACACGTAGGTACCCGCCAAGGCGGCTGTCGCTCGACGCTGGGAACCAGCATCAAGAGCCAGGCCGGCATACGCGGCGCCAGCCGCCCGGTCGCGATACGGCACTATCGCGACCAACAGACGGAGGCGCCACGTACCCGTGGTCGGGCGCGCGCGTCCACGACCTTCTCCCGCATCGCCCACCCGAGGCGTCGCCCGATGCGACTCCTCGCTGGCGTCTGACGCACGCGCTTCGTCGAGTTGCATCTCGACGATCCCGTGCGCCGATCGGCAGGGGAACACCGTGAGGACCGGGAGGAGCCATGTCCCCGATCCACGCCCTGCAGCAGCCTGCGGGCTCTGGGATCGACCTTACTGGCGGGCAGCTCGGATTGGTCGCCGGTGTGGCCTTCATCGCAGCGTTTGCCCTGCTAGTGGCGGGCTATCTGGTGCGCGAGGTGCTCGCGGCAAGTCAGGGCGGCCCGAAGATGATCGAGGTAGGCGCGGCCGTCCAGGAAGGCGCCGCCGCCTACCTGCGCCGCCAGTTCAAGACGCTCGCCGGCTTCGTGATCGTCATTCCGTTCGTCCTGCTGGCGCTGCCAGCCGAGGACGTCGGCGCCCGGGTCGGGCGGTCGGTGTTCTTCGTGGTCGGCGCCCTGTTCTCGGCGCTCGTCGGCTTCATCGGCATGTCGCTGGCCACCCGGGCGAACACCCGGACGGCCGCGGCGGCGATGAACCAGGGCGAGAAGGCGGCCATGCGGATCGCCTTCCGCACCGGCGGCGTGGTCGGCATGTTCACGGTCGGCCTCGGCCTGCTCGGCGCCGCCGTCGTCGTGCTGGCGTTCCGGGACACCGCCCCGCAGGTGCTCGAGGGCTTCGGCTTCGGCGCCGCGCTGCTGGCGATGTTCATGCGAGTCGGCGGCGGCATCTTCACCAAGGCGGCGGACGTCGGCGCCGACCTCGTCGGGAAGGTCGAGCAGAACATCCCCGAGGACGACCCGCGGAACGCCGCCACGATCGCGGACAACGTCGGCGACAACGTCGGCGACTGCGCCGGCATGGCGGCCGACCTGTTCGAGTCGTACGCGGTCACCCTGGTCGCGGCGCTGATCCTCGGCGTGAAGGCGTTCGGCGAGCAGGGCCTGGTCTTCCCGCTGCTGATCCCCGCGGTCGGCGTGATCACCGCCGTCATCGGGATCTTCGCGGTCACGCCGCGGGCGAAGGACCGCAACGGCATGGCCGCCATCAACCGCGGGTTCTTCATCTCCGCGGTGATCTCCGCGATCGGCGTGGTCATCGTGGCCCTGCTCTACCTGCCAGGCAGCTTCGCCGAGTTCGACGGTCCTGTGGCCACCGACGCCGACGGCGACCCGCGCGTCATCGCGATCACCGCGGTCCTGATCGGTATCGTGCTCGCCGCCGGCATCCAGCTGCTGACCGGCTACTTCACCGAGACGAGCCGCCGCCCGGTCAAGGACGTCGTCGAGGCCTCCACCACCGGCCCGGCGACGAACATCCTGTCCGGCATCAGCGTCGGCCTCGAGTCGGCGGTGTACTCGGCGCTGCTGATCGCGGCCGCCGTGTTCGGCGCCTACCTGCTCGGCTCGGGCAGCGTCGTCGTCGCCCTGTTCGCGGTGGCACTGGCCGGCACCGGTCTGCTGACCACCGTCGGCGTGATCGTGTCGATGGACACCTTCGGCCCGGTCAGCGACAACGCCCAGGGCATCGCCGAGATGTCCGGCGAGGTCAACGAGGCCGGGGCGAACATCCTCACCTCGCTCGACGCGGTCGGCAACACCACCAAGGCGATCACCAAGGGGATCGCGATCGCGACCGCCGTGTTCGCCGCGACCGCGCTGTTCGGGTCGTTCACCGACACCATCACCGAGGCGCTCACCGAGGCCGGGGTGGCGGCCGAGGTCGGCCGCGGCCTGATCGGCGGCCTCAACGTCGCCTACCCGGACGCCCTCGTCGGCCTGGTGGTCGGCGCCGCGGTGGTGTTCCTGTTCTCGGGCCTGGCGATCAACGCGGTCGGCCGGGCGGCCGGCCGGGTCGTCTGGGAGGTGCGCAACCAGTTCAACTCCCGCCCGGGGATCATGGCCGGCACCGAGAAGCCGGACTACGGCGCGGTGGTGGACATCTGCACCCGCGACTCGCTGCGTGAGCTGATCACCCCGGGCACGCTCGCGGTGATGGCGCCGATCGCGGTCGGCTTCGGGCTCGGCTATCCGGCGCTCGGCTCGTACCTGGCCGGTGCGATCGCCGGTGGCGTGCTGATGGCGGTGTTCCTGGCGAACTCCGGTGGCGCCTGGGACAACGCCAAGAAGCTGGTCGAGGACGGCGCGCATGGCGGCAAGGGCACCGAGGTGCACGCCGCGACCGTCATCGGCGACACCGTCGGTGACCCGTTCAAGGACACCGCCGGTCCGTCGATCAACCCGCTGATCAAGGTGATGAACCTCGTCGCCCTGCTGATCGCGCCGACGGTGGTCAAGTTCTCGGTCGGCGAGGACAAGAACACCTGGCTGCGGGTGCTGATCGCGCTCGCCGCGGTCGCGGTGATCGCCGGCGTGATCATCGCGTCGAAGCGCCGCGGCAGCGGGTCGCTCAACGCCGTGCCCGCTGGCGCCGCCGCGGACGCCAGGGCCGCCGGTGCGCCGTCGGCCAAGTCGGACACGCCGACGGCCGCGGACAAGGTGGACGCCACCGAGGTCAACGCCTAGCGGGTCCACCACAGGTGGCCGGCCGGCCCCGCGTGAGCCGGCCGGTGGGCAGCACGCGGCACCACCCCGCGCCGGTTCGCCCGGCGCGGGGTGGCTGCCGTCTGGGGGACCCAGCCGGGCCGGCGCGGCGACAGCCGGGCCACCCCCACCGGCCACGCCCGGGCACGCTCCTGCCCGTCTCCCCTACCCGGCAGCGCTCGCTGCCCTACCGTGTCCCTCTGTCGTCGCATTTGGTCCCGCTGTCGTCGCATTTGGTCCCGCTGTCGTCGCACTTGGTCCCGCTGTCGTCGCTCCTGGTCCCACTGTTGTCGCATCTGCCCCGCCGACGTCCGGCTCTGTCCCGCCGGCGTTCCCACCCGTCCCTGCTGGCGCGGTCCGGGCAGGCCGGCTGACCTGGGCGGTAGATGCCAGCCGTCCCGGGCAGGGGAACTGTGACCCGTGCCGGAGGCCGGCGAGGAGGAGGCCCGGCCGGCGCCGTGGCATGTCACGATCGAACCTCCGCCAGCCCACCACGGCGGGCGGGCGGGAAGCCGGCGCGCATGCCTCGGCGTACCGTGCAGCACGACACGTGCACGGCCGCGGCGGCCGGGCCGCCGTGGGAGCGGTGAGCGGCGTTGGGCGGGGCG
>JADGHD010000193.1 GCA_019689615.1 Frankia sp.
CGTGTGGGGGGGGGCGGGCGGGGGCGCCCGGGCGGCGGCGGCGGTGCCGCGGCGGCCCGCCGCCACGGCCGGGACAGGTCGCCGGGCCGGCGCCTGGCCGCCCGTCAGCTGGTGTAGCGCTGGCGTAGGGCGTTCTTCGCGACCTTCCCCATGTCGGTGCGGGGGAGGCTGTCGACGATCTCCAGCTGCTCGGGCAGCTTGAACTTGGCCAGGCCCTTGGCGAGGGCGTGCTCGGCGAGGTCGGCGAGGGTGGGCGGGGTGGCACCGTCGGCGACCACGACGACGGCGCAGCAGCGCTCGACGGTGCGCGGGTCGGGCAGGCCGATGACCGCGACCTCGGCGACGGCCGGGTGGGTCGACAGGATGTCCTCGACCTCGGCGGCGGCGATGTTCTCCGCGTTGCGGATGATCACGTCCTTGCGGCGGCCGGTGATCCGGACGTGGCCGCGCGGGCCGACGACGCCGAGGTCGCCGGTGCGGAAGAAGCCGTCCTCGTCGAACATCTCGGCCATCTCGCTGGCCGGGATCCCGAGGTAGCCGGCGAACAGCTGCGCGCCGCGCAGCAGCAGCTCGCCCTCCTCGCCCGGCCCGCACGGCCGCCCGTCGAGCCCCACGACCCGCAGCTCGACACCGGGGGCCGGCCGGCCCTCGCTCACGGTCAGGTCCTCGTCGAGGTCGTCGAGGGTGGTGTAGGTGGCCAGCGGGAACTCGGTCATCCCCCAGCTCGACATCACGCCCCGGCCGCCGAGCTCCCGGCGGACCAGCTCGTGCAGGCCGGGCGGCTTGGGGGCGCCGCCGTTGAACGCGGTCCGCAGCCTCGGGAAGAGCACGGCGCCCGGGTCCTTCTCCCGGTCGGCGACCTGCGCGGCGACGTAGGCGTGCAGGAACGGGGTGGCCGAGCCGAGCATGGTCGCGCCGGCCTTCGCCATCGCCCGCGGCGAGCGCTCGGCGTCGAAGGTGTCGACCAGCAGCTGGCGCATCCCGGACAGCAACGTGGCGGCCAGCATGACCGCGCCGCCGATGTGAGCGATGGGGAACGCGATCGGGTAGAGGTCGTCCGGCGTCGGCGAGACCGCGGCGATGTGCCCGCGCGCGGCGACGGCGACCGTGTAGTCGGTGTGCAGCACGCCCTTCGGGTCCGAGGTCGTGCCTGAGGTGGTGTAGACCCAGCGGGCCTCCCCCGGCCTGGACGCCGGCGCGGGGGGTGGGATCGGGTCGCCGTCGGCCACCATCGGCAGCCCGAGCCGGCCGCCGTCGGCCGCCGCGGCCCGGTGGTCCACCAGCAGCAGCTCCCCGCCGCGCTCGGCGATGATCGACTCGAACATCGCCTTGTGGTCGAAGCCGCGCCAGGTCGGCACGGTGATGAAGACCGAGGTCCTCGCCTTGGCGGTGATGTAGGTGACCTCGCGCTCGCGCAGTGTCGGGATGATCGGGTTCTGCGTCGCGCCGATCCGGGCCAGCGCGACCATGAGCACCGCCGTCTCGATCGACGTCGGCAGCTGCCAGCTGACCACGGTGCCGACGCCGATGCCGCGGGCGGCGAGCGCCGCGCTGACCCGCTCGACCGTCGTCTCGAACTGGGCGGCGGTCAGGCTGCGGCCGAGGTCGTCAGCCAGCAACTCGGTGTCAGGAGTCGCCGCTGCCCGGCGCTCGACCAGCTCCCAGAAGGTCGCCGGCACGTCGATCATTCGCTGTTCCTGCCTTCCATAGCCGGCGGCGCGGCCGGAGGGCACAGCCCGTGCCTCCGGCCGCGCCGCCGTGGGTGGGTCTGCCGTGCGGCCGTCAGGCGGTGGCGCGGGCCTGCATCTCGCCGAGCGAGATGCCCTCGTGCCTGATCTCGTAGCGGCCCTTGTCGAAGGACCTGATCGAGATGTCGTGGCCGGCGGCCTCGGCCCGAAGGGCGCCGACCGTGCACCTCTCCTTCGGCCGGTGCGCGAACGGGTCGTACGAGTACCAGCGCATCGCGTTCTCGTACGTGATCTTGTTGATGTCCTCGTCCGAGACGCCGTCGCAGGAGCGCAGCAGGTCCTCCGCCGGGTAGGGCCACGAGGAGTCGGAGTGCGGGTAGTCGCACTCCCAGGTGATGTTGTCGATGCCGATCCTGTGCCGGAGCTCGACGCCAACCGGGTCCTCGATGAAGCAGGTGAGGAAGTGCTGGCGGAACACCTCGCTCGGCAGCCGGCCGCCGAAGTTCTGACCGGTCCACAGGTGGTGCATGTCGTAGGTCCGGTCGAGCCGCTCGAGGAAGTACGGGATCCAGCCGATGCCGCCCTCGGACAGGGCGATCCTGATGTCCGGGTACTCCTTCGGGATCCGCGACCACAGCAGGTCAGAGGCGGCCTGGCAGATGTTCATCGGCTGCAGCGTGATCATCACGTCCATCGGCGCGTCGGGCGCGGTGACCGCGAGCTTGCCCGACGAGCCGAGGTGGATCGACAGCACGGTGTTGGTCTCCACCAGCGCGCGCCACAGCGGGTCCCAGTGCGGGCTGTGGAAGCTCGGGTAGCCGAGGGTGGCCGGGTTCTCGGTGAAGGTGAGCGAGTGGCAGCCCTTGGCCGCGACCCGGCGGACCTCGGCGGCAGCCAGCTCCGGGTCCCACAGCACCGGCAGCGCCATCGGGATGAACCGGCCGGGGTAGGCGCCGCACCACTCGTCGATGTGCCAGTCGTTGTACGCCTGGACGACGGCGAGCGCGAGCTCCTTGTCCTCGCAGGCGGCGAACAGCCGGGCCGAGAAGCCGGGGAAGGACGGGAAGCACATCGAGCCCAGGATGCCGGCCGCGTTCATGTCCTTGATGCGCTCGTGGATGTCGTAGCAGCCCGGGCGCATCTCGTCGAAGGCGGTGGGCTCGACGCCGTACTCCTCCTTCGGCCGGCCGGCGACCGCGTTGAGGCCGACGTTCGGGATGACCGCGCCGTTGAAGGTCCACACGTCGGACCCGTCCTGCTGGCGGACCACCTTCGGCGCCTGGTCCTTGAACTTGGCGGGGAGGCGCCCGTCGAACATGTTCGGCGGTTCGACCAGATGGTCGTCAACGCTGATCAGGATGAGATCATCCGCTTGCATGTCGAGTCCTCCGCTCGCGAACGAGGACGTCCGGCCGTCCGGGTGATGGCCGTACGTCGGTGGTGGTGGTGGTGCTGGTCTGGGCGGCCGGCCGGGCCGCCCGCCCGGAGGTTGCGGGTGACGTACGTCACTTTAGGCAACTCGCCGGACGGGTTGCCCGGATTCGGTCGAATCAGTTTGGGCGGGTGCCCAGCATGGTAGGCCGCGATGGCGGCTCAGGACACTCAGAACATCGGTGGCTTGAGCATGGCGCCGGCATCGATCCGGATGTTCAGGCCGGTGATGTAGCGCGAGTCATCGCTCGCCAGGAACAGCACGAGCTCCGAAACGTCCTTGGGCTGGATGTAGGGGATCGGCATCGCCTGCATGACCGGGAAGGCCTGCTCGGCCTCCTCACGGGTCGGGGTGCGGCCGGTCTGCGCGATGTCGGGCCGGAAGGCCTTGTAGACGACCTCGTTGTGCAGCAGGAGGGTGTCGACGTTCGTCGGGTGGATCGCGTTCAGCCGGACCGAGTGCGGGGCCAGCTGCAGGGCCAGCTTCTCGGTGTAGGTGGCGATGATCTGCTTCGCCAGCGAGTAGGCGACCCCACCGGTGTTGCCCATCATCTCGGTGGTGCCCTTCATCATGCCGGCGGTGGAGCCGGTGATGATCACGGAGGCGCCGGCCTTCAGGTGCGGCAGGCTGACGGCCAGCGTGTTGTGCACGCCCACCAGGTCGACGTCGATGCCGTCGACGAAGCCGGCGGCGAGCGTGGCGTCGATCGCCGGGCAGATGCCGGCGTTCGCGCAGACGATGTCCAGCCGGCCGAACCGGGCGAGGCCCTCGTCAAGGGCGGCCCTGAGCCCGGCCCGCTCCCGCACGTCCGCCTTGACGGCGACGATGCTCCGGCCGAGCGCCTCGACCTCCTTCACCGTGGCCGCGAGGTCCTCCGGCGTCGCGAGCGGGTAGGGCACGCTGTCGATCTGCTCGCAGATGTCGACGGCGATGATGTCCGCGCCCTCTCGTGCCAGCGTGATCGCGTGACTGCGCCCCTGGCCGCGCGCCGCGCCGGTGATGAAGGCGACCTTGCCGTCCAGCTTGCCCACGTTGCCCTCCACGGCCGAGATTGGATGAAATATCCGCTACCCGTGCAGAGTAATCCAGATCACTCGGCGAGTGCGCCGGACGGGCGGGCCCCGACGGGCTCGGCGGCGACCCGGCCACCCCAGGCGACCACCGGCCCAGCGGCGGCGGTGAGCGCCGCCTGCGCGGAGTAGTCAATCGGTAGCTCCAGCACGTTCACGCCGGGAGCCGCGA
This sequence comes from Frankia sp., assembly GCA_019689615.1. GTDB lineage: Bacteria > Actinomycetota > Actinomycetes > Frankiales > Frankiaceae > Pseudofrankia. Next base: position 4,363 of record JADGHD010000193.1, read on the forward strand.
GCGCGGCCGACAGCCGCTCCCGGTGCTCCGCCGACGACCGGGGCACGCCGCGCTCGCCCCACACCTCGACGACGACGCTGATCCCGAGGCTGGTGGCCCAGTCGAGCAGCGCGGGCGGGATGCCGGTGCGCGGCGGGCGGTCGACGACGGCGACGCCGACCCCCTCCCCGGTCAGGCCCGCCAGGATCGCCCCGGCGATCGCGAGCCCCTCCCGGCCGGTGGCCGGCACCCGGACGCTGCCCAGGTGGACGGTGGAGAAGGTGCGGCCGATCCACAGCCCGGCCGGCCCTGGCTCGGTCCAGACCGAGCCCCGCTCCCCCAGGACGGTGGCGATGTCGGTGGCCGCCGCCGCCGGGTTGAGCGGGGCGTCGGTGGCCGCGTACAGCGGCCCGGCCACCGCGGCGAGGTCGCGGTAGAGCGCCGGGCGCTCGCCGCCCTCGCCCACCGCCCGGCGGGCGCGCATGACCTCGGCGGCGGCCGGCAGGTCGGCTGGCTCGAGGCTGAGCACCCGCGCCGGGTCGACACCGGCGGCGGCGAAGACCGCCGGCGGGCACTCGTCGGCGTCGAGCCCGACGGTGACCAGGACGGCGTCCGGCGCGCCGCCGGCCAGTGCGAGGTCGCGCTCCTGCAGGCAGCCGGTGCCCAGGTGGTGCGGGCTGTCCCAGCGGAACACGCCCTTGGCCGTGAAGACGTTGAGGACGCCGAGCCCGGTGCGCGCGGCGAAGTCCCGCAGCGCCGGCACCGCGCCGGCCCGCACCACGCCACGGCCGGCGAGCACCAGGTCGACGAGCCGGGTGCCGGGGTCGGCGGCCCCGCCATTCGACTGGGACGTGCCCGGCCGCCAGCGCTGGCCGACCAGCCGGGGAGCCAGGCTCGGGTCGGCCAGTTCGGCGCCGGCCGGCTCGGGGCCGCTGTCCAGGTCGAAGTCGAGCCGGACGGCGAGGGCGCCGGCACCGGCGGCGCGGGCCCGCTCGAACGCCGCGGCGAGCTGCGCCGGCGAGCGGGCGGTGACGGGCTCACCGGCGTCCACCCGCCGGGACAGCAGGGTGAGCACCTCGCCGTCCCACAGCGCGGCCAGGCCGGAGCCCATCGTCCCCTCGGCCTCGGCCAGGGCCAGGGCGCACTCGAGGTCCGGCGCCGGCACCGGCCGCAGCCCGGGGAGTGGCCGGCCGGGCGGCCCGGCCGTGGGCGTCTCCACGACGAAGCGGACTGCGTGGCTGCCAAGCCAGTCACCGACGGTCATGCTCCACCTCGCCTCGGCCGATCCGACGGGCCCCCTACCCAGGCCATGGAAGGTATGTTATATACAATCTACGAAAAGTGGAGGCTGGCTGGCCGGTGGCCCCCCGGCCAGCGAGCCAGGCCACCGCCGTCTCCACCGCCGGCCCCGCGGTGGAGGCGGCGGATGGCCGGCGCCCACGATGTCGCGGCCGTCGCGCCGGGCGCAACCGAATGCGCACCGCGCGCAGTCGGCCTCGGGGGGTGCCGCCGCTTTGTCGTTCGGCGACGACCAGGTGCCCGCTCCGCCGCGCTCCCGTTACAGGGGGACGGCGGGCGACGAGCTGGCGACAACGACCGCGAAAGACGAAGAGGAAAACCCGGAGAACCAACAGAGAAGGCCGCCGCGAGCCGCCGCCAGAATGTCTGGCGACGCTCGGCGGCGGCCCTTTGCCGCGTTCTTTTCTGTTTACAGGTCGGTCCATCCCTCGTGCCGGTCGGCGCGGCTCGGCTGGCGGCCGATCCGCATCGGCGACAGCGGCGCGTCGCGCATCAGGAAACGGCCGCTGGAGTCGCTCACCTCATACAGCCGCTTCTGCCAGCGGGCCGCCGGGCTGCCGGCGACGGTGACCGACTTCTCCAGCTCGGCCCACTGGGCCATGCTCTCGATCGCCCACAGCAGCAGGCATTCCGACTCGTCGGCCAGCGCGGTCCAGAACCCGCCGACGAGCTTCCACCCGTACGGCGCGTAGGCCGGCGCCGCCTCGTCGTGGGCGATCTGCAGGAAGTCCCGGGCGGTCCCCCGCGGGACCTTGACCATCTCGTGCGCGTAGACGTCGCCGCGCACGCCATCGGCGCACAGCTGGGTGATCGTGGGCGCCCACGGCGCCGCGACCATCACCCGGTCGAGGCCGCCGCTGCGGTAGTTCGCCGCCTCCGCCCACCACTTGGCCAGCTTGGGGTCCTGGAACGTGGCCGACCTGGTCTCGTGCTCCAGGCCGGCGGCCAGCCCGTCGAAGCCGTCCTCCTCCCACATGTTGATCACCTGGGGCCAGCGGCCGGTGGTGCCGATCACGCCCCAGACGCCGTAGCAGAGCTGGTTGCGCTCCTCCTGGGCGATCGGGCTCCAGTTCGCGGTCATGTGGTGGACGTAGTTCGCCCGGTTGGTGCCGATGATGTCGATGAACTCGTGCGTGTAGACCTTGGGGTAGTCGCTGCTCATGCTTCGGCCTTTCCTCGCCGCGGAAATCCGTGGGTCGCACGGGCGCCGGCCGGTCACGCCGTGATACCGGCCCGCCAGGACAGCCTCCGGCCCGGGCGTCGTCGGCCGGCGGCTGTCCCAAGAATGGCGGCGCGGGCGCGTGGTCCGTCCCCGAACCATATGCCAGTCGACTCCGTGCGGACAAGGCAACAAATGCGGCCTGACAGTGGTCGGTACGCGGCTTGGTTGCGATACTTGACGCACGCCCCGTCCTGGGCGGGAGTTTGGGAGGTCACAGTGAGCGTCTCGTTCAGCGAGGAACGCGAACAGCTGCGCGGCGTGGTGCGGGAGTTCCTCGCGGACAACGCCGACGAGCAGGCGGTGCGTCGGAGCATGGTCACGGCGACCGGCTGGGACCCGGCGGTGTGGCGAGGGCTGGCCGAGGACCTCGGCATCCTGGGCCTGGGGATCCCGGAGGAGCTCGGCGGCGTCGGCTATGGCTTCGCCGAGATCGGCGTGGTCTGCGAGGAGGCTGGCGCGGCCCTGCTGTGCGCGCCCTACCTGGCGACCGTCGCCGCCGCGCAGACGCTGCTGGCCGCGGGCGACGACGCGGCATCCGCCGACCTGCTGCCGCAGATCGCCGCCGGCACGGTCGCGACCCTCGCCGTCACCGAGTCCGACGGCCGGTGGGAGGAGTCGTCGGTCCGCGCCACCGCCGAGCGCGGCGCGGACGGCTGGCGGCTGTCCGGCCAGAAGATGTTCGTGCTCGACGGCACGACCGCCGAGATCATCCTGGTCGCCGCGCGCACCGCCGCCGGGGTGAGCCTGTTCGCCGTGGACGGTGCCGCCGAGGGGCTGCGCCGGACCCAGCTCGCCACGCTCGACCAGACCCGCCGGCAGGCGCGGCTCGACCTGGCCGGTGTGCCGGGCCGCCTGGTCGGCGAGGACGGCGCCGGGTGGGCTGCCGTCGGGCGGGCGCTGCGGCTGGCGATCGTGGCGCTGGCCACCGAGCAGGTCGGCGGGGCGAACCGGGTGCTGAACATGGCCGTCGAGTACGCCAGGACCCGGATGCAGTTCGGCCGGCCGATCGGCTCGTTCCAGGCGATCAAGCACAAGTGCGCCGACGTGCTGGTCGAGGTCGAGTCGGCCCGCTCGGCCGCCTACGCCGCGATCGCCGCCGCCGAGCGGCCGGACGACCAGGAGCTGGCGCTGGTCTCCAGCCTGGCGAAGGCGTACTGCTCGGACGCCTACGTGCACGCCGCCGCCGAGAACATCCAGATCCACGGCGGCATCGGGTTCACCTGGGAGCACCCGGCGCACCTGTACTTCAAGCGGGCGAAGAGCTCCCGGACGCTGTTCGGCGACCCGGTCCACCACCGCGAGCTGCTCGCCCAGCTCCTCTAGCCGACAGGCGTTCGGAGTCGAGGGGGCCCGGGCGCGGGGGCGGGGCCGGCGCCCGCCGGGGGGGGGGCGCGCCCCCCCCCCCGGGGGGGG
>JADGHD010000194.1 GCA_019689615.1 Frankia sp.
CTCGCGGGGGTCATCGTGTTTCCGCTGCTGGGTGTCCTTCTCTACGCGGCGTTCCGGGGGGAGGGGATGGCCAGGAGGTCGGCGGAGGCCCTACGCCGACGTGAGGCGGTGTACCAGGCATTCCGGCCGTCGGCGGTGCAGGCTGGCAGTGTCGCCGATGAGTTGGCCAAGCTCGCCAGCCTCCGGGATCAGGGTGCGATCAGCGAAGAGGAGTTCCAGCGGGAGAAGTCGCGGATCCTGGCCTGACGGGCGGCGAAGCCCGTATCGCCTGCTCGGCATCGCTTTCGCCCTGGTCGACCGCGGCTGCCACCGCGGCATGGGCGACCGGTCGGGGCAGGTGGTGGGATGTGGGCGGATCCGACACCCGGCTGGCGGCCCGGACGCTCGTTGCTGCGTCCGGGCCGCTGCTTGGTGCCGGGACTACCGCAGCGGGCGTTGGCCGCCTGGGCCGCCGAAGCCACCCCCGGCGGGCGCGCTGCCGGCGGTTGCGGTCGCGATCTGGGTGGCGGACTGGATGCTGCCGGTTTCCATCAGGCCGCCGATGTTGGTGCCGCTGGCCGTGCCGCCGGAGTAGATGGCGTATTGCGTGCCGTTGGTGATGTCGGCGGCGGAGAACGTCAGGTTCTGGATCGCCTTCGCGGTGACGAAGGTTGCCAGCACCGTGCCGGTGGGGTCGACGACGTGCAGGGGCGTGCCGGCCGGGATCGGCGAGGTGAACGTTGCCGACAGCCAGCCCTGCGTGGAGTTGGTGTCCGGGGTGACGACCATGCCGGCGCTGCCAGCCGCCAGCAGGACGCCGCCGCTGACGGTGAACTGGCCGTTGACGTCGAGGGCGCCGTTCATGTCCTGCGTGGGGCCGTTCACCACGACGGTGCCGCCGGTGATCGTGGCGGTGCCGTTGGAGTCCAGGCCGTCGCCGTCCGCGTCGATGACCACGGTGCCGCCGTTGATGACCAGCGAGTAGTCGCCGACGGCCTCACCGCCGCCGCCCGGTGGCATCCCGCCCTGCGGCGCCTGGCCCTGCGGCAGGTCACCGGGTGGCGTCGCCCCCTGGGGCATCCCGCCCTGTGGCATTTCGCCCGGTGGCATCTGGCCCTGTGGCATCTGGCCCTGCGGCGGGTTGCCGCCGGGGATGCCGCCCGTGTCGGCCTCGGTGCCGTCGGTCGTGCCGCCGGCGCCGTTGATGCCGTCATCGCTGGCGACGATGGAGGTCGTGCCGCCAGTGATGACGATGTTGGTGCCTTCGATGCCCTCGTAGGACCTGGTGATGGTGAGCTCGCCCGCGTCGATGGCGACGGCGCCTTCGGCGTGCACGCCGTCGTCGCCGCTGGCCGCGGTGACGGTGGCGCCGTTGAGGCGCAGCGCGCCGTCGCCGTGCACGGCGTCGTCGGAGGAGTCCACGTTGACGGTGCCGCCCTCAAGCACTGTGATCACGCCCGACTTGAGGCCCCTGGTGGAGACCTCGTCGTTTGGCTCGACGTCGCTGCCGCCGCCGGAGGTCACGGTCAGCGTGCCGCCGGTGACGACGACATCTGTGGCCGCGTCCAGGCCGTCGCCGTCGGAGGTAACGGTGACATCGCCGGCGGCGAGCGCGATGAAGCCGGAGTCGGCGTCTTCGACGTTGTCTGCCTTCAGGCCGTCGCCGCCGGCGGTGACGGTGATGTCGCCACCGTCGATGACCAGGTAGTCCTTGCCGCGGATGCCGTCGTCGACCGCGTCGACCGTGATGTCGCCCGAGGAGACGACCAGGCCGTCCTTGCTGGCGATCGCGTCGTTGCCGTTGCCGCGAACGGTCAGCTCGCCGTCGCCGGCGATGGTCATGTTGACGGAGCTGAACAGGGCGGCGTTGGCCTCGGCGTCCTCGGCGTAGGAGCTGGTGTCGCTCAGGGTGTTGGTGCTGTCGTCCGCGAGGATGACGACCGCTTTCTCGGCCTCGATGACCGCGATCGCGGCGCTCATGGAGCTGGCGATGTTCGCGCCGTCGAGGACCAGCTTCACGACGTGACCGGGCGCGTTGACGATGACCTGGCCGTTCAGGGTGCCGCTGAGCCGGTAGGTGCCCTCGGCGCCGATCGTCACCGTCGTGTCGGCGACCGCGACCCCTTCACCGTCGACGGAGATGGAATCCCCGGCCAGCCTGATGTCCACGACCGTGGACTCGTCATACGTCGCGTCGGCTGCCTCGGCGTGAACCGGCTTGTTCGCGGCCAGCACCTGCGCAGCACTCAGATCGGCACTCTGGGTGCTCGCTGCGGACGGCTCCGACGCCGTGTCCGCCGAGGCGCCCCCCGAACAGCCGGCCAGCACGCCGACGACCAGCGTCAGGGCGGCAACGGACACCGACGCTGCGCCACTCCTCCTGGGCAATCTCACGGCTGTGTCTCCTGTGTGGGGCAGATCAGGCCGACGCGGTCAGGCCGGCGGCGGGTTCGCGGAAATGTCGTCGCAGCACGGGGTGCCAGCGGTTGGCGGGTAGCTCAGGGCGCAGGGCGGCCAGGCCGGCGTTGTACTTCGACATCGGACGCGGGCGGTGCTTCAGGGACCACAGCAACCGGTCGACGTCCGAGGCCGCTCGGGGGGACTTGGTCTCGACGACGGCGCGCCGGGGGACGTTCAGGACCGGGCCGTCGGGCAGTGACCAGGCGAGCGCCGTGTCGATGGTCACCCGGCTCGCCGAGGACGGGATGAACAGCGTGGTCCGCCGGTACCGGCTCACCAGCACCGGGGTGAACGAGCGCTGATGGAGTTGCACACCCTGTTCGGCGAGCACCGCGTCCGTGAACTCGCGGGCACCGGCGTCGAGCAGGTGGCTCGGCCCGTCGTACGGGATCCGCTGCTTGACCGTGGCACCGCGGCCAGACCGGGTCTTGACCTCCAGGTAGCACCCGCCCGTGTCGAGATACTCACGCACTCTGACCTTGAACCGACGGCGTCGCGCGCGGGCGCCGCTGAGGTAACTCTCCAGCGCCGGGGTGTCGAAGTAGAGCGAGCTGTAGCCGAGTTCACGCCGCCCGTCGATCTCCAGCGCCCGGACGCCACCCAGCGCGGCCAGCGAACGTACGAGCGCGGGCAGGTCGTCGATCGACACCACGTACTTGTGGTCGACCCGCCGCAGCAGCGCGGCCCGTTCGACGAGCTCGGCCAGCTCGATCGGCGGGAAGGAGTCGACGAGCGTGCCAGGGTCGGTGACCGTCATCGGGCGAGCCGCTCCACGGTCGGCATCGTCCTCGCGCGCCGCTCCCGCGCCGGTAGGAGGGCGTAGCGGACCTCGACCAGCGTGGAGTCGTTGACCTGGTCGACGTGCTGGATCATGAGGTTGACCACCCGGGCGTTCAGCAGCGACGCCAGGTGCGCGCGCAGCGCCTCCTCGTCGGTGAACGCGGAATCGAGCCGCAGGGTCTGCTGCCGATAGCGCTGGAACAGCAGCGGATGGTCACCGATGAACAGTGCCAGGACGACCATTCCCATCAGCACGCCGGCCAGCGCCGTGAGGGTCTGGTGCAGGCCGCAGAGCAGGCCCAGCGCCAGGGACGCGAAGTAGTAGGCGATCTCGTGCTGGCTGATCTCGTAGGAACGCAGACGGATGATCGACAGGACGCCAAACAGGCCGAGGCCCATGCCGATGCCAATCGTAGTCGAGGACGCGAGCGTCATCGACACCGCGAGGACCGCGATGTTCACCCCGAGGAAGGCCGCCACCAGGTCGCGGCGATGATGCCGGGGGAAGTAGACGCCGAAGGCCAGCACTCCGATGGCAACCAGATCCGCAACGATGATCTCAGCTTCGTCCACGAGCATTCCTTCGTCCGGCGTTCACGACCCGTTCATCTGAGCAGACGAACCTGTGCGACGCCTGTGACCGGGGCTTTGCGGTCAGTCGCCACGCGCGCACCCGGGCGGTCACCCGGCCGCCCGCGCCGACCTGCGCACCGCTCACCAGAGCGCCGCGTACCCCGGCGGGTGTGACCGGTGGGCACGGCGGACTCTCAGTTTATGCCTCAGGTCACTGTCGGTGACAACATGACCTCATGGTGTCTTCGGCTGCCGTTTTCCATATGACCGCGGGGCGGGGGCCCAGCCCCTCGGCAACGTGTGCGGCAACCGCCTAGCGATCTTGGAATTCATGCTTGCGGAGGACTCCGGGTGATGACACCATCACAGCGAGCATCGGCAGTCAGGGCGACGACCACAAGCCGGTCAGGAAGGACGGCCGGGAGCTGCGGCGCCCGCCCGGGCGGTCGGAAGTCTCGACGCAGCGGAGGACGTCAATGCTGCGGTCACATACCCACGGAAGAGGTCTCGTGTCCGAGAACGCCAGGAACCGGCGGCTATGGGGTCGGGAAGTCGTCGAGCATCCTCGCGCTTGAACGCGCGGGAGAGCACGTCGTCTTCGAGGCCGCCGCCAGCATCCGGGCACTCTCGCGAGCCGAGGGCTTTCCGTTTGCAGAGGACTCACCCAACTTCGAGTCCGAGGTTCTCGCGCTTCACCTCGAACGGGAGCGGCGTGTGAACCCGACAGCCCAGCGAGTCTTCCTCGATCGCGGAGCCCCAGACCATCTGGCCTATTCCCGCGTCGGCCGGTGGCCACTCACGCCCGAGGAAGTCGCGGCCTGCATCTCATCGCAATATGACCTCGTTTTCATGATCGACCCGCCATCTGCCGGCGTCCCAACCCTCGGTCGAGCCGAGCGGCTGTTTTCTGACCGCCTTGTCACCGCCATCGAGGCCGTCTACGCCGAGATCGGGACCAGCCTGCGCCGGGTGCCCTACGGAGCCTGCGAGGACCGTGTCCGGTTTATCCTGAATACCGTGGCGGGTGGCCATCCCACTACGCTTTCATCCCGAGACCCCAAATCGACTGTTGGAGGAGACCCGTGAGCCAGCACCTGCCCACCGCCCCCTACCGAGGCACCAGGGACTTCCTCCCTGGTGAGATGTCGGTGCGGCAGCAGGTGTTCCATCGGCTGTACGAGGTGATCGAGCGCTTCGGGTTCGTACGCTACGACGGCCCGATCCTGGAGTCGGCGGAGATCTACGAGGCCAAATCTGGCCGAGAGATCGCCGACCTTCAGCTGTACACGCTCACCGACCGGGGTGGCCGCCGTCTCGCGCTGCGGCCGGAGATGACCCCCTCGGTCGCCCGGATGATCGCCGCGAACGCCAACAAGCTCCAGTTCCCCGTCCGCTGGTACTGCCACGTCAACTGCCACCGCTACGAGCGACCCCAGCGCGGCCGGGTCCGTGAGCACTGGCAGATCAACGTCGACACCTTCGGGTCGGACAGCGCCAATGTCGAGATAGAGATCTTCGAGCTGATCCACGAGATGATGTCAGCCGTTGGGGCGACACGGGACATGTACGTTCTGCGCGCCAACGATCGCATTCTCCTCGAAGGAATACTCACGGGAATCGTCGGCGTGCCGGCGGGCCGGCTGAAGGACGTGTCATCACTCATCGACCGCTGGGAGAAGTATCCCCGCGAGCAGCTCGCCGAGGATGGCGCCGGAATGGGCCTGTCCGACGAACAGTTCGGCCGCCTTGAGGCATCGCTCAAGGCAGGTGAGGAAATCCTGGGCGACCTGCCCGCCGAGGTCATCGAGCGTTCCCAGCTGGCGAAGATCCTCCAAAGTCCCGCGCGTGACCTAGTGACCTTCGACCCGCTGATCGTGCGCGCCTTCGAGTATTACACGTCGACCGTCTTCGAGGTGTTCGACCGTGACCCGGCAAATAACCGCTCGCTGTTCGGCGGCGGACGCTACAGCGACCTCGTCGGGCTCTTCTCCGACAAGCGCATCCCCGGATTCGGATTCGGCATGGGCGACGTGACCCTGTTCGACTTCCTTGACACGCACGGCCTGCTGCCAAAGCCGCGCCCCGAAGCCGACGTCGCCGTCATCCCGACCGACGAGTCGCTCTACGAAGCCGCACGAACCGTTGCCGGCCAGCTGCGCCAGGCCGGCCATCGCACCACCGTTCCGCTGGAGCCACGCAAGCTCGGCAAGGAACTCGGCCGAGCGGACAAGGCAGGCGCCTCGGCGGTGGTCATCGTGGGCCCCGAAGACTGGTCGGCGGGCAACGTGGTCGTGCGGCACCTCGTCACAGGCGAGCAGCAGACCGTTAATGTCCCGTCCCTCCCGGACACGATACGCGACCTTCTCGCTTGACGAATCAAGGTTCCAATCCTCCGATGTCCGCCAGGAGCACGGCGCTGTCCCGGCCCGCGGCCCGGGCGCCGGAGCGACGCTCGGCTGACGCCCGGGTCGGGGCGACGTGTGTCACCGTGGGCACATGGGCCGAGGTCAGGACGCGCTCGTGGTGTCCGAATAGTCAGGCGCGATGACGACCGTGTTCGAGCGATCCGGTCGCCCACGTCTGGAGCCGGCCGCCGTTCGCCATGTGGGGAAACTCACAGCACCACCTTCTGTAGCCACTCGACCGTGCGGCGCAGGGCGTCGTCGAGGCGCAGTGGGCGATAGCCGAGGCGGTCGGGGGTCAGTTCCCAGCGGAAGTAGGGCTGCGGGAACTGTCGCCGGGCCAGGGCGGCGAGGCTGGGGCCGATCTCGCGTTCCAGATCGGGATCGCTGTCGAGTTCGGCCGCGGTGATGTCGCGGACGCGGTTCGGGCTGCCGGCGATCTCCAGCGCGCGGTTGAGGAACTCGGCGGTGCTGGAGACGTCCTCGGGTGAGGCGAACGCGAGGTACTTCTCGCCGCGCACGCCGCGTTCGAGCGCCGCGACCGCGCAGGCGGCGACGTCGTCGGCGTAGGACCACGGGATCGGGAAATGGATGGCCTGGGTGAGCTCGCCCTGCAGGGCGTGCACGATGCGAAGGTTGTAGCTGGGCGCTTCCATGGCCCGGTTCGGCACCGGCGACGGGCCGAAGGTGCCCCCCGGGATGACGACGCAGGCGTCCAGGCCCTCCGCGGCCCGGCGCATGGTCTCCACGAACGCCGCCCGCTTGGTCACCGAATAGGGGTCGCCCGGTGGTTCGGGCAGCACCGGGGAGTGCTCGGTGAGCGGCTCGGTCTCGTAGTCGAAGTAGGTGGTGGTCCCCAGCGCGACGGTGCGCCTGGCGCCGATCCGCTCGGCCGCGTCGAGGACGTTGACCAGGCCTCCGGTGTTGACGCGCTGGTGCTCGGACATGTCCTGCGACGCGCCGCCGAGGACCGCCGCGGAGTGGATGACGTACTCGGCGTCGCCCGCCGCGTCGAGGACGTCGTTCGCGACCGTGATGTCGCCCTCGTGCAGGTGCACGCCCAACTCGGCTAACGGGCCGTGCTCGCTGCCTGGCCGGACCAGTGCCCGGACCTCGTGGCCGTCCTCGTGCAGGCGGCGGCAGATGTTCGCGCCGATCAGACCGGTGGCCCCGGTGATGAAGACAGTGCTCACGGTGTTCCTTTCCAGCGGGGGTGCGGAACCGAGGGCAGCAGGAGGGCGGTGGCCGGGCCACCGGCAAGCCCGCGCTACACGGTCAGCCAGCCGCCGTCGACGGGCAGCGTGGTGCCGGTGACGAAGCCGGCGGCGTCCGAGGCGAGGAACACGGCCACCGTCGCGACGTCGTCGGGGCGGCCGAACCGGCCGAGCGGGATGCGGCTGTTGGCCCCGGCCAGCGCGGCGGCGGCCTGCTTGTCCGACGCCTCGGTGGCCGCGCGCATCGCCGCGCCGCTGTCGGTCTCGATGGCTCCGGGCGCGATCGCGTTGACCCGGATCCCGTCGGCGGCCAGCGCCGCGGCCGCGCGGATCGTGAAGCTCGTGACCGCGCCCTTCGATGCCCCGTAGACCACGAGGCCCGGGTGCGCGCCGCGGACCGCGCCCATCGAGCCGATATTCACGATGGCGCCGCCGCGCCCCTGGGCCTTCATCTGCCGGGCGACTGCCTGCGTGGTGAGGATCAGGCCCTCGACGTTGACGCGCAGCACCCGCTGGATGAACTCCGCCGTGACGCTCTCGAACGGCGCGGCCGGATAGATCGCGGCGTTGTTCACGAGGATGTCCACCGCGCCGAAGGCGGTGACACAGCACGCGACCATGCGGTCGATGTCCGCGGGCACGGCGATGTCGCCCGCGAATGCCGCGATCTTCCCGGGCGCGATGACGAGCTCGAGTTCGGCCACGGCCTTGTTCGCGCCCTCCTCGTCGAGGTCCGCGACGAGGACGTGCGCGCCGGCCTCACGCAGCCGGCTGGCGCAGGCGAAGCCGATCCCCCGCGCCGCCCCGGTGACGATCGCGGCCCGACCCGTCAGGTCGAACGGCCCCCAGCTCATCCCACC
>JADGHD010000195.1 GCA_019689615.1 Frankia sp.
AGCCAGGGCCGAGCGGGCGGGTGGTCTCGGTCTGGGCGACCGCGCGGGGGTCGGCCTCGTCCGAACCGGCGAGCGGGCCGGGCCCGCTGGCCGGCGCCGCGCCCCCGGGGGGCCAGCCGGGCGCCCGCCAGGCCTGCGGGACCGTCGGCCCGGCCGGCGGCGGCATCATCGCCGGCATCGGCTGCGGCGGCATCGGCTGGGTCGGCGCGGTCTCCCGCCGGACGCGGCTGGCCTGCCGCAGCGCCCGCGCCTGCGGGATCATCGTGGCCGCCGCCGCGGCGGCCATCAGCAGGAAGCCCAGCCGGCCGGGCATCGGGATCAGCCCGAACGCGCCACCGGTCACCCAGGCGAGCTGCAGCGCGGTCTCCGAGCGGGCGAACGCCGACGTCCGGATGTCCTCGGGGATGTCCCGCTGGATGATCGCGTCCAGCGCCAGCTTGGCCATGGCCCCGGCCAGCATCGCCAGCAGCGCGGCGAACAGGGCGGTCAGCTTCGCGTAGCTGATCGTCGCCAGCAGGCAGCCGCCGACCGACAGCACCAGCGCCAGCGTCTGCAGCCGCTCCGGCCGGCGCCGGCCGAGCCGGCCGCCGATGAGCACGCCGAGGCCCGTGCCGACCGCCGCGGCCGCCGCCAGGGCGCCCAGCCAGGCGTTGGTGCCGCCCTCGGTGCGCAGGAGGAAGGCCAGGTAGAAGGTGAGGAACCCCACAATCCCGCGCAGCACCAGCGACGCGGGCAGCGCCGCCGGGGGCGCGCCGCCAGCGGTCCGCAGCCAGCCCCGCAGCCGGATCTTCAGGGTCGGTCTGGTCGGGGCCGCCGCGTTGCTCTGGCGGGCGGCGGCAGCCGCCGCGGCCGCGGCCTCCGCCCGGGCGGCGTCGCGCAGCGCCCGCTCGCCCGCGTTCGAGTCCACCCGCTTCGGCAGGTTGAAGGCCAGCAGCACCCCGGCCATGTAGAGCAGCGCGCACAGCCGCAGCACCCACGGGTAGCCGACGTGCGGGATGTTCGCGATCCCCAGGCCGATCGGGGCGACGACCGCCGCGCTCACCGTGTTGACCAGGGACAGCCGCGAGTTGACCTTGACCAGGGTCAGCTCGGCCGGGGCGACCCGGGGGATGACCGCGCTGCGCGCGACCCCGAACGCGCGGGAGAGCATCAGCAGGCCGAACGCCAGCGGGTAGACCGCGAGCCCGGACAGCTGGCTGGCGAGCTGCCAGGCGATCAGGCCGCGGCCGAGGCACAGCGCCGCGAGCGCCGTCCGCCGCCCGTGTGCCACCCGGTCGAGCAGCGGCCCGATCACCGGCGCCAGCAGCGCGAACGGCACCATCGTGATCAGCAGGTACAGCGCGACCTTGGACCGGGCCTCGCCGGTGGGCACCTCGAAGAACAGCGCCCCGGCCAGGGCCACGGCGACCAGCGCGTCCCCGGCCGCGTTGACGACGGACAGTTCGAGCAGCGAGGCGAGGCCCGACTGGCCCGCGCCATCCCTGCGGGTGGCCGCGCGCAGCCGGCGCACCCCGTTGCCGACTCTGCCGCCCTGCCGACGCGCCCAGACCCCGAACCGTGCCACGAGGTCGAGTGTCCTCGCCCTCGCGCCGCCAGGCCATGACCGCACCGGGCGGACCGCGTCGGGCTGGGTGAGAATGAGACGCGTGGACGTAGTCGACGCCCGAACGGAGCAAGGCGGGCCTGGTGAGGGCGCCGCCGCGCCCGCGGACACCCGCTCGCCCGACGCGCCGCCGGGCAACGGTGCGCCGGTCCGGCCGGCCGCCGATGTCGACACGCCGACGGGCGGCGAGTCCGTGGCCGACACCCCGAGCGAGCCCGCGCAGGAGCCAGGACCGCAGCCACCGGCCCCGGCGCAGCCGGCCGCTGCCCGGGCCGACACCGGCGAGCCGGCTCCCCCGAGCGCGCCCGGCAGGGCGCGGGGCGCGGCGCGGCCGGTGACGCCCGACGCGGCCTGCGCGGCTGCCGTCGACCTCGCCCGGGTCGCCGCCATCGAGGAGGCCGGTAACCCGGCCGCCGTCGGCGAGCACCTGGGTGTCGAGGCGGAGGGCGACCGGCTGGTGCTGCACCGGTTCGCCTGCCTGTCCCCGGCCTACCGTGGCTGGGTCTGGACCGTGATCACCACCCGCGCGCCCCGGGTCCGCAAGGTCACGATCGACGACGTCGTCCTGCTGCCCGGGGAGGGGGCGCTGCTCGCGCCGCCCTGGGTGCCGTGGTCGCAGCGGCTGCGGCCGGGCGATGTGGGCGTCGGCGACCTGCTGCCGACCGCGGCCGACGACCCGCGGCTGGCGCTGCGCAGGTCCGACGTCGCGGAGTGGGTCGACACCGACGCGTTCCTCGAGCTGGGCCTCGGCCGGCCGCGGGTGCTCTCGGCGTACGGCCGCGACGAGGCGGCCGCCCGCTGGTACGCCGGCGAGCCCGGCCCGGACGCCCACGTCGCCAAGGTCGCCCCGGCCACCTGCCTGACCTGTGGCTTCCACGTCCGGCTCGCGGGCGTGCTCGGCCGGATGTTCGGCGTGTGCGCGAACGAGCTGGCGCCGGACGACGCCAGGGTGACCTCGGTCGACCACGGCTGCGGCGCCCACTCGGAGGCCCTGGTGGCGCCGTCGGCGCACCCCGAGCCGGTGCCGTTCGACGAGGACCCGTCCGGCCTGGAGCCGACCGACATCGAGCTGGTACGGCCGGACTCGGACGACGAGAACAACGGCGAGGCCGACGAGTCGCCGGCCGACGGCGGCACGCTGGTCGGCGCCTCGGCCCCGGCCGTGCCGGACGTCTTCGGCCACCACGCCTAGCCACGCCCTCACCGCCGATCCGGCGCCCGCGCCCCGCGGCCGCGGCCGCGGGCTGGCCCGCCCACGGGCCACCGGCCACGCCCGCCCCGCTGAACGGGGCCTCGCGGCGGCGCCCGACGGGCGCACAGCGCTCGCGTCTGCCCGGTCTGGGCGGCGATCCTGCAGGAAGCCCAGTCTCGCGACGCCCAGTGGGGGACCGCCATGACCACCGTCCTGCCGCCGCCGTTCGACCCGGAGCTCGTGGATGCGCTCGGCCCGATCGCCGAGTTCCTCCCGCCGTCGGTCACGCCCAACATGATCAGCGCGTTACGTTCGGGGACCCCGGCCAGCGGGGCCGTGACCGACGAGGACCTGCGCCAGGGCGGGACGTTCGAGGTGAGCGAGCGGCCGGTGCCCGGTCCGGCCGGCGCGCCCGACGTCTCCCTGCTCATCTGCCGGTTCGCCGCCGCCACCACCGCCGTCCCGGTCATCTACTTCATCCACGGCGGCGGGATGATCATCGGCAACTGCCGCATGGGCGTGCTCGAGGCGCTGGCCTGGGCGGCCGCCATCGGCGCCACCGTCGTCTCGGTGGAGTACCGGCTGGCACCGGAGCACCCGCACCCGGCGCCGGTGGAGGACTGCTACGCCGGGCTGTGCTGGGTCGCCGAGAACCTCGGCGAGCTCGGCGGTGACCCGGACCGGCTGGTGGTCGCCGGGTCGTCAGCCGGCGGAGGACTCGCCGCCGCGGTGGCGCTGCTCGCCCGGGACCGCGGCGGTCCGCGGCTGGCCGGCCAGCTGCTGATGGCGCCGATGCTGGACGACCGCAACAACAGCCATTCCGGCGAGCAGATGGCCGGGCGCGGGGTGTGGGACCGGACGGCGAACCAGACCGGCTGGTCCGCGCTGCTCGGCGAGCAGGCCGGTGGGCCGGGCGTCTCGCCGTACGCGGCCCCGGCCCGGGCGAGCGATCTGTCCAACCTGCCGCCCGCGTTCATCGACGTCGGCTCGGCCGAGACGTTCCGGGACGAGGACGTGGCCTACGCGAGCGCGATCTGGCGCGCTGGCGGGCAGGCGGAGCTGCACGTCTGGCCCGGCGCCTTCCACGGCTTCGACGCGATCGTCCCGACGGCCCGGATCTCCCAGCATGCGAAGGCCGCCCGGATCGTCTGGCTGCGCCGCCTGCTCACCAGGGGCTGACGGCGATGAGACGGCGGCTGGCGGTTGGCGGCGCGAGCCGCCGCGCGGGGGCCGCGGCTACCGGGAGAGGGCGGCCACGGTGGCGCGCACGCCGGGGCGGTCGAGCTGGCGCCCGATCGTCGATCGGCCGTCAACGATCCGGGTGAACAGGCCGAACGCGCCCGGGCCGGCCGACATCATCGCGTGCATCAGCTCCGGGCGGCGGGAGTAGAGAGCGAGCAGCACCCGGCCGGCCGCGATCTCCGGGCCGAACACGGCCTCCACTCGGTCCGGGTAGCTGTCCAGCGCGGTCGGGTCGCCGCCCGCGGCGGCCGCTGCCGCCTCCCCGGCCAGCCGGCCGGAGCGCAGCGCGAACGAGATGCCCTCCCGGGTCCACGGGTCGAGCAGGCCGGCGGCGTCCCCGGCGACCAGCACCCGGCCGCGGCGCAGCGGCGAGTCGTCGGCCCGGACCCGGGTGAGGTGCCCCGAGTCGTGCAGCCGCGGCAGGTCCGCGAGCCCGAGGCGGGCGACGAACCGCTCGTAGTAGGTACGCAGGGCGGCGCCGTGCTCGCGGGCGCCGATCACCCCCACGGTGAGCACGTCGCCCTTCGGGAACACCCAGCCGTACGAGCCGGGGACCGGGCCCCAGTCGAGCAGCATCCGCCGCTCCCACTGGGCGGCGACGGCGGGCGGCACCTGGAACTCGCCCTCGAGGCCCACGTCGACGAGGTCGGGCCGCACGCCCACGTACCCGCCGGCCCGCCCGGATGTGCCGTCCGCGCCGACCACCACCCCGGCGAGCACCTCCGGCTCGCCGCGCACGCTGACCGCGACCCCGCCCCGGCCGGCGTCGCGCAGGCCGGTCACGGTGGTGGCGGCGCGCACCTCGGCGCCGGCCGCCTTCGCCGCGTCCACCAGCGCCGCGTCCAGCTCCGGGCGCATCGCCATCTCCAGCACCGGCTGGCCGTCCCGGCGACGGCGGGTGACCCTGGCCCGGCCGTCGAGCGTCATCGTGAGCCTGTCCACCCGGGCCCTGACCAGGTGCGCGAGGTCGAGGCCCGCGTGGCGCAGCAGGTCACGCGAGATCCCGACCAGCCCGCCGCCGCAGGTCTTGTAGCGCGGCAGCACCGCCCGCTCGATCAGGCACACCCGGGCCCCGGCCACGGCGGCCGCCCGGGCGGCGGCGGCACCGGCCGGGCCGGCACCGAGCACGACGACGTCGAACGCGGTCACGGCCGCCCGTCACAGCGCGGCATCAGCGCAGCGTGAGCGTCCGGCCGACGACCCCGGCCCGGACGCGGCGCTCGTCGGCCGTCAGCGGGCGTGGGTCGGCGAGCACCTCGTCCAGCGCGGCGCGCAGCGCGGCCGCCGGCTCCTCGCAGCTGTCTGCGTCGGCGTCCGGCGCCAGGTCCCAGACCGGCACGACCAGGCCGTCGGCCCGGAACGAGCCGACGAACCGCGACCCCTCGCCGACGGTGAGCCTGCCGGCGGCGGCCAGCCGGGCGAGCGCGTCGAGCATCTGCTCCTCCCGGTCGGGCGCCTCGTTGATCTCCGCCGGGAAGGGCAGCACCCAGCGCAGGTGGCGCTTCTCGCCCGGGTGGCACCAGTAGGCGGCCTCGACCGAGCGCAGCCGGGCGGACGGGATGACGCTGGCGTTCGCCCGCTCCAGCCCGGCCGCGACCTCACCGACCGGGGTGACCTTGCCGTCCTCGGACGGCGGCAGCCACCAGTCGAATCCCTCGTGCACGGTGATCTGCAGCGGGCCCGGGTCGAGGACGTCGACCAGCCGCGGCAGCCCGGCCAGGCCCTCTGGCAGGCGCTCGACCGTGGTCAGCGCGGAGGCGGGGCCGTCGTCTATGACCGTGCCCGGCTCGGCGTCCAGCGCGGCCAGCAGGGCGCCGGCGATGTCGGCCGAGGCGTCCAGTCCCGGCGCCGCGGTCTGCATCGCGACCAGGATCTCGCCGTTGTCGCGGACCAGCGCCGGGGCGGCCTGCGGCAGCATCGTGCCGAGGATGATCTTCCGGTCGGCGTGCTCGGGGTGCTTGGCCAGGTGGTCCGGGTGCAGGGCCAGCGGCGCGGTGGCGCTGGGCACCAGCTCGCGCAGGGCTACCAGGTCTGGCTCGTCCACCCGGCCGGCGAACGGCCGCAGCACCGGCGCCGGGCGCGACCTGGCACCGTGGCAGGCCTTGTACCGACGGCCGGACCCGCAGGGGCACGCCTGCCGCGGGCCGACCGCGCTGACAGGAGCGGCGGCCGCGGCCGCCGCCTTGGCTGATCCGGAACGCGAGGTGATCGTTCGGCGAGCGATGGCGGGCTCCCCGGGCTCGGGACCGGCTGCACCCGGTCGTGGCAGGTGTCGTTCCGGGTAAGGCTAGCCGGCCCGATCGCACAGGCGGGTCAGGCGTCGGGGCCGGCGGCGCGACGCAGCGCGGCGTGCAGCGACGTCGGGGTGAGATAGCCGGCCAGGCGCGGTCCGGCGTCGGTGATCGCGGCGCCGTCGTAGACCGGCAGCCGGGCGTCGTCGCGAGCCAGCAGGGCGGCGAGCGCCTCGGACAGCGGGGCGCCGACGCGGATCGGCCCCCGCCCGTTGCCACCCGGGTCCGCCGGGGCCACCTCGCCCACGGCCGGCGGCTCCAGGTCGGCCGCCGCGAGCACGGCCACGTCCAGCCGGCGCAGCGAGCGGGTGGCGCCGGTGAACTCGGCGACGAACGGGGTGGCCGGCGCGGCGAGGACCCGGGCCGGGGTGTCGATCTGCTCCAGCCGGCCGCCGGCCTCGGTGGCCCGGAAGACGGCGACCCGGTCGGCGAGCCGGACCGCCTCGTCGATGTCGTGGGTGACGAAGACGATCGTCTTGGCGATCTCCCGGCGCAGCCGGGCGAACTCGTCCTGCAGCCGCTCCCGGGTGATCGGGTCGAGCGCCGAGAACGGCTCGTCCATCAGCAGCACCGGCGGGTCGGCGGCCAGCGCCCTGGCCACGCCGACCCGCTGCTGCTGGCCGCCGGACAGCTCGTGCGGGTAGCGGTCACCGACCACCGCCGGGTCCAGCCCGACCAGCTCCAGCAGCTCGTCCGCGCGCTCGCGGGCCCGTCGGCGGCTCCAGCGCAGCAGCCGGGGCACGCAGCCCACGTTCGCCCGCACGGTCAGGTGCGGGAACAGCCCCACCTGCTGGATGACGTAGCCGATCCGGCGGCGCAGCCGCACCGGGTCGAGCGTGCGCACGTCCTGGCCGCCGAGCAGGATCCGCCCCTGGGTCGGTTCCACCAGCCGATTGATCATCTTCATCGTGGTGGTCTTGCCGCACCCGGACGGCCCGACCAGGCAGACCAGCTCGCCCGTGGCGACCTCGAACGACAGGTCGGCGACCGCGACGGTGCCGTCGTGGTAGGTCTTGCCGACGCCGTCGAGCACGATCATCGGGTCGGCCGTCACCGGGCCTCCCCGGCGGGCCGCGCGCCGCGAGCCAGGCCAGGCCGGCGCCGCTCGCCCGGCGGCGAACCGGGCCAGGTCGTATAGCGTGCGGACATGGCGTCGGCGGCGGGTGGCAACTGCCTGACCCGCAATGAGTGGATCTGCTGGCGGTACGTCGAGACCCGGTCGGACGAGATCCTCGCCGCGCTGCGCGAGCACGTGGACCTGACGCTCACCTCGGTGGCGCTCGGTGTCGCGGTCGCGGTGCCACTGGTTCTCGTCGCGCGCCGCTGGCGGCCAGCGGTCGGGCTGATCGGCGGCGCCACCAGCATCCTGTACACGATCCCCTCGCTGGCCGTCTTCGCGTTGCTGCTTCCGTGGACGGGGCTGTCGACCACGACGGTACGCACCGGCCTGGTGCTCTACACCCTCGTGATCCTTTTCCGCGGCTTCCTCACCGCCCTGGACGGCGTGCCAGCCGAGGTGCGCGAGTCGGCCCGTGGGCTGGGCTACGGGCCGGCGCGCCTCCTGCTGACAGTGGAAATCCCGCTTGCGCTGCCGGCGATCATCGGGGCGCTGCGGGTCGCCACGGTATCGACTGTCGCGTTGGCGACAGTGGGCGCGACGATCGGCCACGGCGGCCTCGGCAACCTGATCTACAGCGGGCTGGGCAGCACCTTCAAGGCCCAGGTGCTCACCGCGTCGCTGCTCTGTCTGGCCCTGGCCGCCGTCGCCGACCTGCTGCTGGTCGTCGTCGAACGGCTGGCGACGCCGTGGCGGCGCCGGCGCGGGGCGGCCAGCGCCGCGGCCGGCCGGCGTCGCGGTCGCGGGCCAGGGCGGGGCGGGC
>JADGHD010000196.1 GCA_019689615.1 Frankia sp.
CCCCCCCCCCCCCCCCCCCCGGGGGCGGGGTGTGGGGGGGGCGGGGGGGGGGGGGGGGGGGGCCCCCGACGGGTGGCTACGAGCTCTGGCTGGCCAGCGTCTCCGGCTGGTCGGCGGTCGCCGGGGTGCCCGGGTGGCGGCGGACCAGCGCTTCGCCGAGGTCGCCCGCGCCGGTGGCGGTGAGCACGTCCTGCGGGATCCCGTCGAGGACCGGCCCCAGGTCCCGGGACCGCTTGAGCTCGTAGAACCCGGGCGTGCTGGTGACCAGCAGGAAGCCGTCCCACAGCCGGCCAGCGGCCTCGCCGACCGGCATCGGCGTGACCACCGGGCCGAACAGCGCGGTGCCGTTGACCGCGATCACCGGGGTGCCGACGTCCATCCCGACCCGGCCGATCCCCTCCGCGTGGCTGGCCCGGACCCGCCCGTCGTACTCGGTCGACTCGGCCGCGTCGGCCAGCGACTCGTCCAGGCCGACCTCGGCGAGCGCCGCGGCGTAGACGTCCCGGCCCCACTCGAGCTTGTCGATGTGCCGGCGGCGGGCCAGTGCCGTGTAGAGCGGGCCGAGCACCTCGTCGCCGTGCCTGGCGGCGGCGGCCACCGCGACCCGCACCGGGCCCCACATCCTCGGGATCATCGACTTGTACGGCTCGGGCAGGTCCTCCCGCCCCTCGTTGAGCACCGACAGGCTCATCACGTGCCAGCGGACCCGTACCGGGCGGACCTTCTGGACCTCGAGCATCCACCGGGACGTCAGGAACGCCCAGGGGCAGCTCGGGTCGAACCAGAAGTCCACCTCCACCGGTTGCGTCCCCGCCGGCTGCGCCTCCGCGACAGTCTGTGTCACGTCCGTCTCCTCCTTCGACCGCCCGCCCCTGGCGGGATACCCAATCCGGGCTAACCATCCTCGGGTGGCGTCGGCTTCCCGCTGGCGGCCAGATACGCGGCGACCCGGTTGATGACGGCCACGAACGGCACGGCGGCGACCGCGCCCGGGATCCCGGCGAGCACGCCGCCGGCCGACAGCGAGATGACCACGGCCAGCGGGTGCAGCCGCACCGCCCGGCGCATGACCAGCGGCTGCAGGAGGTGGCCCTCGATCTGCTGGACGGCGAGCACCACGCCGAGCACGATCAGCGCCGGCACCAGCCCCTTGGCGACCAGCGTCACCAGCACGGCCGCCGCGCCAGCCACGGTCGCGCCGACGATCGGGATGAACCCGCCGAAGAACGTCAGCAGCGCCAGCGGGGCGACCAGCGGGCAGCCCACCGCGACCAGACCGATCGTGATCCCGACCGCGTCGACGAGGGCGACGAACACCGTGCCGCGGATGTAGCCGGTGATCGTCGCCCACGCCTCCCGGCCGGCGCCGCGGACCCGCTCCTCGGCACCCGGCGGGAACCGGGTGACGATCCAGTTCCAGATGCGCGCGCCGTCGTAGACGAAGAAGAACGTCGCGAACAGGGTGACCAGGATCGTGGCCAGCACCTCGAACGCGACCGATGCGGTCGAGATCGCCCCGGACAGCAGCCTGCCCCGGTTCTCCGACAGCCAGTGCTGCAAATTGTCGATCAGGTCGTTGATCTGGTCCTGCGACAGGTGCAGCGGCCCGGTCTCCAGGTATTCGCGGATCTGGTCGATGCCCTGGTTGACCTGGTCGGCGACGTCCGGGATCTCGTTCGCCGCGTTGAACCCGACGCCGACCGCGGCGCCGGCGACGATGAGGAAGAACGTCAGCAAAGCGATCAGCGCGGACGGCAGCCGCGGCAGGCCCCACTGGTTCAGCCGCTGCGCGAGCGGCAGGATCAGCGCGGCGATCAGCAGGCCGGCGACGACCGGGATGACCACCGACCGGACCCGGCCGACCGCCATGAGCACCACGTAGACCCCGGCGCCGACGACCAGCAGCCGCCAGGACCAGCCGGCGCTGACCCGTAACGCGACCGGGATCTGCCGTTCCGCCCGTTGGGCCGGGGACAGCCGGGCCTCGGCGTCGGCCTCGGCCCGCTCCCGGGCCCGGCGCTCCAGCTCGGCCTGGATCCGCTCCTCGGCCTCCCTGGCCGCGCGCGCGGCGGCGGCGTCGCGGGCGGCCCGCGCCTCGGCGTCGCGCAGCCGGCGCAGGCGGCGGGGCAGCGGCCCGGTCCTGCGCTGCTCGGAGTGCCCCGGATCGCCGGCGCCGCCCGCGCCGTGGCCGCCGTCCGCACCCGTGCGCCGCGCCGAGGCCGGCCGCTTCCCGGGCCCGCCGTCCGACGCCCCGCGTGCGACCCGCCCCACCAGGCAATCCTCCCCACGCGTCGTGGCCGAGTGGCTGTGCGGCCGAGCCGCTTAGTGTCCAGCGTGTTTCCGGTCGACGCCGGAATCGTCCCACATGGACGGCGCGCCGCCAGACCGGCACACCAGCGGCGCCTGGATGTGGCGGGCGCGGTCGGTACGCCCACGCAGCGTGGAAGACTGGACGGTGTCGCCGGCGCCGGCGCGACGGTGGCGGCCGACACCCGCCCGGCAGCCAGCCGTCCGGCAGTCCCCTGGCCGGGGCCGGCCAGCCGGCGGAGGGGCGCACCGTGGCCGGACCGCCTTCCCGGGCGGCAGGTCCCGTAGAGAGGATCCGAGTGCCGAACAACCTCACCCGCGACGAGGCGCGCGAGCGCGCCCGGCTGCTCAACGTGGCCTCGTACGACGTCGAGCTCGACCTGACGACCGGGCCGGACACGTTCCGGTCAACCACGACCGTGACCTTCACCGCGACCAGGCCGGGCGCCAGCACGTTCATCGAGCTCGCGGCGGACACCGTGCACCAGGTGTCGCTGAACGGCGCCGCCCTCGACCCGGCCAGGGTGTTCGACGGGGAACGGATCACCCTGCCGGATCTCGCCGAGTCCAACCGGCTGGTCGTCGTCGCCGACTGCCGCTACTCGCGCACGGGTGAGGGCCTGCACCGGTTCGTCGACCCCGTCGACGAGGCCGTCTACCTGTACACGCAGTTCGAGACGTACGACGCGCACCGGATGTACGCCTGCTTCGACCAGCCGGACCTGAAGGCGACCTTCACGCTGACGGTCACCCACCCGGCCGACTGGAAGGTCATCTCCAACTCGGCGGTGGCGGCGGTGGCCGAGGCGGCGATCGGGGTGCGGGTGACCCGCTTCCTGACCACCCCGGTGATGTCGACCTACATCACCGCGCTGGTCGCCGGCCCGTACCACGAGGTGCGCGACCACCACGACGGCATCGACCTCGGCCTGTACTGCCGGAGCTCGCTGGCCGAGTTCCTGGACCCGCCGGAGATCTTCGAGATCACCAGGGCTGGCTTCGACTTCTACCACCGGGTGTTCGACTACCGGTACCCGTTCGGGAAGTACGACCAGCTGTTCGTGCCGGAGTTCAACGCCGGCGCGATGGAGAACGCCGGCTGCGTGACGTTCCTGGAGGACTACGTCTTCCGGGCGAAGGTGACCGAGGCCCGCCGCGAGCGGCGCGCCGAGACGATCCTGCACGAGATGGCGCACATGTGGTTCGGCGACCTGGTCACCATGCGCTGGTGGGACGACCTGTGGCTGAACGAGTCGTTCGCCACCTACATGTCCGTGCTCGCCCAGGTCACCTCGACCCGGTTCACCAACGGCTGGACCACCTTCGCGAACGCCGAGAAGGCGTGGGCCTACCGGCAGGACCAGCTCTCGTCCACCCATCCGATCGTCGCGGACGCCGTCGACATGGACGCGGTGCGCACCAACTTCGACGGCATCACCTACGCCAAGGGCGCATCGGTCCTCAAGCAGCTCGTCGCCTGGGTCGGCCAGGAGGAGTTCCTCTCCGGCCTGCGCAGCTACTTCCGCCGCTACGAGTACTCGAACACCACGCTGCGCGACCTGCTCGACGAGCTGGAGAACGCCAGCGGCCGGGACCTGACCGTCTGGGCAGCCGACTGGCTGGAGACCACCGGCGTCAACACGCTGCGCCCGCGGTTCGAGACCGACTCGTCTGGGCTGTTCACGACGTTCAACGTGGTGCAGGAGCCGGCGTCGTCGCCGCCGACCGCGTCGAAGACGCTGCGCCCGCACCGGCTGGCGATCGGCCTGTACGACCGGGACACCGAGGGCTACCTGGTCCGCCGCGAGCGGGTCGAGCTCGACGTGGTCGGCGAGCTGACCGAGGTGCCCAAGCTCATCGGCGCCCGCCGGCCGGACCTGGTCCTGCTCAACGACGACGACCTGACGTTCGCCAAGATCCGCCTGGACGACCGGTCGCTGGCGACCCTGATCACCGACATCGGCCGGGTCCGCGACTCGCTGCCGCGGGCGCTGTGCTGGTCGGCGGCCTGGGACATGACCCGCGACGCCGAGCTCGCCGCCCGCGACTACGTCTCGCTGGTCCTCGCCGGCGTCGACGCGGAGGACGACATCGGCGTCGTGCAGACGCTGCTCGCCCGCGCCGCCACGACGCTGAACAGCTACGGCGACCCGGCCAACCGCAAGGCGGCGCTGCGGGCGCTGTGCGAGCGGGCCGAGACCCTGATGCGGGCCGCGCCCGCGGGCAGCGACCTGCAGCTGGTGTACGCGACCACCTTCGCCCAGGCCGAGGACCCCGACCAGGTCGCCAGGATCAAGGCGATCTTCGACGGCGAGGACGTCGTCGAGGGCCTCGCGCTGGACACCGAGCTGCGCTGGACGCTGCTCACCCAGCTCGTCGCCCGCGGGGTTTACGGCGACGCCGAGATCGACGCGGAGCTGGCCAGGGACGCCACGGCGGCCGGCGAGAAGCGGGCGACGACCGCCCGCGCCGCCCGGCCGACCCCCCAGGCGAAGGCGAAGGCCTGGGCGGACGTCATGGAGTCGGACAAGCTGTCCAACCACCTGCTGACGGCGACGATGGCCGGCTTCTGGGTCGTCGACCAGCAGGAGCTGACCCGCCCCTACGTCGACCGCTACTTCGCCGAGATCGGCGACATCTGGCGGAACCGCAGCTTCGACACCGCGGGCTCGATCACCCAGATGCTGTTCCCGCACGACGTGATCGAGCAGGAGACGGTCGAGCGGGTCGACGCCTACATCGCCGAGAAGGACCCGGTCTCGCCGCTGCGGCGGGCCCTGGTCGAGGGCCGCGACGGCCTGGTCCGCGCGCTGGCCGCCCGGGCCAGGGACATCGAGGCCGGCAAGGCCGCGGCCACCAGCTAGCCCCCCGGGCCCGCACGTCACGCCGGGCCCGCCGGCCGCCACCAGGCTGCTGGCGGGCCCGGCCATGTGCGCGGGCAGCGGCCGGCCGGCGGCCTTCGCCCCTCTCGGCGCAGATGGCAACCCTCGCCCGTCCTGGGCAGAAAAGAGAAACAGCCGCCGGGTTGGTGCCCGGCGGCATGGTCAGGCGCCCGGCCGCCTGCTCAGGAGGCGAGGCCGGGTGGGTCGGCGACGACGGGCCGCGGCGGCCCGGCGGCGTCGGCAAGCTGGCGGATGCCGGCGACCAGCCCGCCGACGAGGTCGCCGACGGCGAAGCTGGAGGTCATCGTCAGCGCGGCGAGCGAGGCCGTCGCGTCGGGGATCCGCCGGCGCGCGGCAGCGTTGGTGGCGATCCGGACGAACCGCTGCCCGGGCGAGACCAGGACCAGCACCGCCGGCTCCCGGGCCGGGTCGGCGACGAGCGCGGCCAGCAGCCGGTCGGCGACCGCCTTCGGGTCGCCGGACACCGCTCCGACGCGGACGTGGAAGGCGACGCCCGTCTGCCGCTCGGCGATGGTGCGGGTGCGGTTCAGCCAGTCGAGCTGGTCCTGGCGGAACGGCTCACCAGCTGCCACTGGCTCCGCCGGAGCCCTGCGCGCCGGCCCGCGCCCCGTCGCCACCTTCCGCCGCCTTCGCCGCCTCGGGCTCCTTGCCCACCCAGATCTCGGGGTGCTCCCACGGCTGGCCCGGGCGGTAGCGGGCGCTGCTACCCCGGTTGGCCAGCGCGGTCAGGGCGAGGGCCAGCAGGAACCCAGCGACGATCGTCCCGCCGTAGATCAGCCAGCTCTCCAGCGCGGAGAGCGGGTCCGGGTCATAACGAGTACCGATCTTGCCGACATCCGGCGACACGGCGGAGGCCGCGCCGGCCAGCAGCGGAACGGTCAGAACGGTCAGCAGTGCCAGCGTCAGGGCACGACGCGGGCCACGGCGCACAGGACGGCGAGTCACGGTTCCGAAGAGTACCGGCATCCCTTCCCACCAGGCACACCCACGCCCCCCGCAACGGGGCGGACGTGTGCGGCGCCACGTCCGACCGGACAGATTTCGCGCCATCCGCGGGTTGTTCGGCCCGCGGCGGGCGGGTGGTACGACCCGCCGCCGACGGGCGGATCGACCCGGTGGGTCGGCCTCGCCGGGCGGGGTCAGCTCGGGTCACGGCTGGCCCCATCCGGCCATCGCCGCGCCGATCAGCCGGGAGCGGATCGCGTCAGCCCGGGCCGCGGGTGGCCACCTGCGCGAGCACCGCGGCCAGCTCGTTGACCCGCTCGTCGGCCATCAGCTCCTCCAGGGTGAGCGGGACCCCGCGGTCGTCCCTGACCGGTAGCCGCCAGTTCGGGTAGCTGTCGACCGTTCCAGGCAGGTTCGGCTGGTGCCGGTCGCCCACGGCGTCGCCGAACGCCGCGAGGACGATCCGCGCCGGCGTGGCGACCAGCGTCCGGTGCATGCCGAGCACCGCGTCCCGCCGCAGCCCTGGCGGCAGGTCGTCGGGCAGGTCCGCGAACGACCCGTCCGGCCCGCCGTCGACGGCGAGCATCCCGTGGGCGCGCAGGGCGTCGAGCAGGCGGGCACGGGCGGCTCGCCACTCGGCCGCCTCGGCCGCGGCCGGCCGCGCGAGCAGGCCGCGCTCCGCCCGCGCCCGGACGTGCTCCCCGGCCAGGAAGCCGGCCGCGGTGGGCAGGTCGTGGGTGGTGACGCTGGCCATCGTCTGCGCGCGCCAGGCCGACGGCGGCAGCGGCCGGCCGGACTCGTCGGCCTCGAACCACAGCACCGCCGAGCCGAGCACGCCGTGGCTGGCGAGCGTGGCCGCCACGGTCTCCTCGACCGTCCCCAGGTCCTCCCCCACGATCAGCGCGCCGGCCCGAGTGGCCGCCAACGCGATCACACCCAGCATCGCCTCGGCGTCGTAGCGGACGAACGCCCCGTCGGCGGCGCCCGAGCCGGCCGGGATCCACCAGAGCCGGAACAGCCCGAGGATGTGGTCGACCCGCAGCCCACCACCGCGGCGCAGCATGGCCGCGACCATCCGGCGCAGCGGGGCGTAGCCGGCGTCGGCCAGCCGGTCCGGCCGCCACGGCGGCAGCCCCCAGTCCTGCCCCTGCTGGTTGAACGCGTCCGGCGGGGCGCCGATGGTGGCCCCCGCGGCGAACATGTCCCGGTCGACCCAGGTGTCGGCGCCGCCCGGGTCCACCCCGACCGCCAGGTCGTGCACGATGCCCACCCGCATGCCGGCGGCCCGCGCCGTGGCCTGCGCGGCGGCGAGCTGCTCCTCGGCGCGCCGCTGCAGCCACCGGTGGAACGCGATCCGCTCGGCCAGCTCGACGCGAGCGGCCGCCAGCGCCGATGCCGACCGGTCGCGCAGCCCGGCCGGCCAGCGCCGCCAGTCCGGCCCATACCGCTCGGCCAGCGCGCACCAGGTGGCGAACTCGGTCAGCTCGTCGACCTGTCCCTGCTCGTCCGTCCGGCCGGCGCCGGCGCCCGGCCGCTGGCCGCTGTCCTCGTCGGCCGGCCGGGCGGCCCCGAACAGCAGCTCCAGGGCGGCGAGCTTGGCCTTCCACACCGCGTCCCGGTCGATCAGCGGCCCGAACCCGTCCTCGCCGGCCGCAGGCGCAGCGGCGCGGGCAGCCGCCGCGTGCGCGTCCACCGCCTGCCGAAGGGCGGGGTCCGCCGCGGCGTACTCGGGCGTGTCCTCGGGACGCAGGTAGAGAGGAGAGACGAAGCGACGGCTGGCCGGGTAGTAGGGCGACGGCTGGACGGGCGTGGTCGGCGCGGTCGCGTGCAGCGGATTGACCAGCAGCACGTCGGCCCGCCCACCGGCGGCCGACCCCGACCAGGCCGCCAGCGTCCGCAGGTCAGCGAAGTCCCCCATCCCCCACGACCCAGCCGAGCGGACCGCGTAGAGCTGCACCATCCAGCCCCACATCCGCCCATCCCCCGCCGAGTCCGGCAGCCGGTCCGGCAC
>JADGHD010000197.1 GCA_019689615.1 Frankia sp.
GGCGGGGGGGGTGGGGGGGGGGGGGGGGGGGGGCGCGGCGCCGCGGCCCCCCCGGGGGGCCCCCCGCGGGTCGGCGGTCTCGTGGCCATGGGTCCTACGGCTCGAAGGGCGGGGTCACGTCCAGCGGGATTACCGGGAGCGGGCCGGCGATCTGGTCCGGGGCGGCCGGGATGTAGGCGAAGTTCTTCGCCCGCGCGCCGCCGTCGACGACCAGGTCCGTACCGGTGATCAGCCGGGCGTAGTCCGAGCACAGCCAGGCGACGGCGTGGCCGATGTCGGTCGGCGTCCCGGTCGTGCCCATCGGCACCATGGGCGGGCGCGGGCCGTTCCACCGCGCGGGCCGCCGCCACGGCTCGCCTCCCTCCGGTCCGCCGAGCTGGGCGCCGCCCCGGCCGGGCGCCAGCAGCACCCCGCCAATGGGCAGGCCCTTGGCGGCCAGCTCGGCGAGCAGCTCCGGGTTGTCCGGGTTGGGCGCGGTCGGGGTGAAGCTGTTCACCCGAATGCCGTAGGGGGCCAGGTCCATCGCGGCGGCGCGGACGAAGTTGTTCACCCCGCCCTTGTTGAACGCGTACGCGATCACGCCGGCCGAGCCGTTCCAGCCGTTCGACGAGGAGATGCAGACGATGGAGCCCCTGATGCCGCGCTCGGCCATCGCCCGGCCGACGTGCTTGGTGTTCAGGAAGTACCCGAGCGCCGAGATCCGCACAGCACGCTCGAAGAACTCCACGCTCTCGTCGAGCACCCCGCGCCCGCCGAGCAGGGCGGCGTTGTTGACGAGGATGTCGATGCGGCCCCAGCGCTCCAGGATGTCGTTGACGTAGCCCTTGACGGTCTCCTCGTCGGTGACGTCGCCGGGCGCCGGCATCGCCTCGCCGCCGTTGCGCTCGATCCGGGCGATGCACGCCTTGATCGCGGCCTCGTCGACGTCGTTGCAGGCGACCTTGGCGCCGTACTTGGCCAGCGCGAGCGCGATTCCGCTGCCGATGTTCGGCCCGACGCCGGTGACCAGCGCGACCTTGCCCTCGAGTGTGATCTCCACGCGATGCCCTTTCCAGGAAGCGGCGCGGCCGGCGGCGCCGTCCGCCGGCGGCGGTGACCAGTGATCCGGTCCGGGCGGCGGCGCGGCGCCGCGGGCGGCCCGGGATCAGCGCGGCACGGCGGCCGGCGTCCACGGGGCGCGCCGGCCGCCGCCGGAGTGTGCGGTTGTCAGCAGGCGGTCGCGGCCAGGGCGGGCGAGGTGCGCAGCAGCTCGACGATCTCCGGCAGCGCCGCCGCGGCGCGGGCTCGTAGCTGCGCCCGGCTCAGGGTGGCGACCGGGTGCTGGATGGTCAGGTAGCGGTAGCCGGGCTCACCCCGCAACGCCGCCATCGCGTCGGCGCTGGCGGTGAACGCGCTGCTGCAGACCACCACGGCGGGCACGCCGACCTGGGCCAGCAGCATGCCGTCGGCGATCGCGGACGCGCTGGACGAGCCGCAGTCACCGATACCGGTGATCACGACGTCGCACTCGTCCCGCAGCCGCTCCAGCGTCGCGTCCGAGACCGGCAGCACGAAGCTGGCCTTGGTGGTCACCGTCCCGACGCTGGCGCCGAAGCGGGCGACGAGCAGCGCCCCGACCTCGGTGAGGAAGACGCCGGAGTTGCGCCTGGTGTTGGCGAGCAGGCCGACGCGGCCGATGGTGGGATAGGTGGTGCTGTCGAACACGGGCCCCTCCTCGGACGAACGCCACGGGAGATGGCGCCACGGGGAACGGACGTACGGGACGCCATCCCATCCCCCAGCCGACGCTAGGCCGGGGCACCGCGGGCCACCACGCGCCTTTCCACGCGGTGGAACCCCGGCACCCCAGCCGCGTCATGGGCAGGCCGCGCCAGCCGGCCGGCCCAGCCGTTGTGCGGCTGGACCGGCCGGACTGCCCTGGCCGCAGCCCCCGGGGCTTGGTCAGACCGTCTGGCTGGTGCGCCAGCCGGGCTGGTAGGTCTCGCGCGCCATCTTCGAGTACGGCACCGGGCTCACGATCGCCCGCACGGCGAGCTGCTTGTGCGGCTGGACGGTCGGCTTGCGGCTACCGCCGTCCGGCTCACCCCAGATCACCCGGACCTCGGCGCCGAGCGGCACGTTCGGGTCCACCGTGGCCAGCGACAGCGCGCTGCGCTCGTTCGCGCTGTAGCCGGTGAACATCGACAGGCCGACCAGGTTGCCGTCGGCGTCCTCCACCCGGTCGAAGTTCGACGGGCCGTAGTTGGCGTTCGGCAGGTCGAAGAACTGGTAGCCGGGGCCCTCCGGGTCCACCGGGGAGGCCAGCAGCTTCGTGACGTCCTCCGGGTTCCAGGCCAGGGTGACCTTGCGGCGCTGGGTCTTCGGGTCGATGGCCGCCAGGGCGTCGCGCCCGATGAAGTCGTGGTCGAACTTCACGAAGTTGCCGTACCCGAGCTCGTACGGGTTGGTGTAGTAGTCCTCGATGTTGTCCGAGACGAAGCTGCCGGCGATCGCGTTCGTCGCCTCGTAGCTGTCCGCGGGCAGCCACTCCCGGTACTCACGCAGGCCGGGGCTGGTGTAGACGGCGGGCAGCGGCGAGGGGATCCAGCCCGACTCCAGGGTGTTCGACGAGTAGGCGCGCGAGCCGACCGGCTCGAGGCCGAACTCCCGGCCGGCCTCCAGGATCGCCTCCCGGATCTTCTCGTAGCTCTCGAACGGGCCCCAGATCTCCAGGCCCGGGGCCCCGGCCATGCCGTGCCGCAGGGTGCGCACGCGCTCGCCGGCGATGTTCATGTACGACATCCGGAAGAACTTCAGCTGCTCGACCGGCCCGCCGTTGAGCTTCTCGATGACCTCCCAGGCCCGCGGGCCCTGGATCTGGAACCGCCAGAGGTCCCGGGTGACCTTCTTGCCGTACGGGCGCGACGGCGAGCGCTCGTCCTTGCGGACGTCGACGTTGTAGTCCTTGCTCGCCTTGAACAGCAGGTAGTTCGCGACCGGCGCGCGGCCGACCCAGACCAGCTCCTCCTCCGCCAGGCGGAACAGGATTCCGTCGCCGATGACGCCGCCCTCGGGCGCGCACGGCACGAACTGCTTCGCGCTGTCGACGGGGAAGTTGGCGAAGCTGTTGATACCGGTGTCGGAGAACAGCTTGATCGCGTCCGGGCCCGAGACGAACAGGTTCACCATGTGGTGGGTCTGGTCGTACAGCACCGCGGTGGTCTGCCACGCGATCTGCTCACGACGCCAGTTCGTGAACTCGGCCGGAACAACCGGGTAGATGTACGCCCCGAGCTGGGAGTTCCGGAGCAGCTCCACGGTGTTGCCCGCTTGGTCCAACACTTCCTGCAGGTTCTTCGCGGTCATGTCCTACCTGTTCTCGTTGTCTTGCCCACCATCGGCGCCGAGCGGGCGGACGACGGGGCGAAGCGGGGCGGAAAGATGAGTTCCGACCGGGATACGGACGGCGGAACCAGCAAGGTCTGGAGATCGGGACAACGCTAGGCGCCCCGGACAGGCCGCCGGCACGTCCCAGAGGCTCATCCGGGCTACGACAATTGACGTAGCCCGAGCGGGGTGCGCGCTGTGGGAAAAGAGCGCACGACCGCGGGACGCGAACCGCGGAACCGGTGGTTGGACCGGGCCATCGGTGTCCGCGCCGCGTCGGGTGACCTTGCCATCCCCCCGGCCGAGCCCGGGAAACGGCCGCCGGACGCCGCGGGAGCAGCCAGCACCGGAGCCCCTGGGCGCACGGTCACACCGTCGTCGCCGCAGAGGCCCCAGGACCGGTGCGGCCGACCCCAGGCGGCGCTGTCCGCCACCCGCCGTCCTGGCGGGGACGACGCTAGCCGGCCGGCCGGTGCGCCAACAGGTCCCGCGGGCTCGACCGTGCTACGTCATTTGTTGTAAGGGGGCGCCCGACGGCCGGTGACCAGGAAGCCGTCATCGGGCCGTACCCAGCGCGGCCCGCGGTTCGTAGCGTGAAGAGGTGACGCGAGCGGGCATCCCACGCAGCCGGGCCGGCGGCGCGAGCCACAGCGGCCCGGCCCAGTTCGACGACCTGCGGGCCGGGGTCGGCTGGCGGTTCGGCCGGGCGGGCGCGACGCTCGTGGCCACCCGGCCGGACGAGGTGGCCCCACTGCTGGCCGAGCTGGACGCGGCCACGGCCGACGGCTGGTGGGCCTACGGCTTCGTCGCCTACGAGGCGGCCGCCGGGCTCGACCCGACGCTGCCGGTGCACCCGCCGGTGGACGGGCTGCCGCTGGCCTGGTTCGGGATCACCAGCCCGCCCGAGATCGTCCGCTCGCCCCCCGCGCCCGGCGGCGCCGGCGCGAGCGTGCTGGTCCCCGGCGGGGGCGCGCCCCGCGGCTACCGGGTCGGCGAGTGGCGGCTGGCCTGGGACGCCGACACGCACCGCGAGCGGGTGGACGCCGTCCGCCGGCACATCGCCGCCGGCGAGACCTACCAGTGCAACCTCACCACCCGGCTGACCGCCGAGGCCAGCGGTGACCTGCGCGCCTTCTACGCCGACCTGGCCGCAGCCCAGCATGGCTCCTTCAACGCCTACCTCGACCTCGGCCGGTTCGTGATCGTCAGCGCCAGCCCCGAGCTGTTCTTCGAGACCGCCGGCGGCGAGGTGGTGATGCGGCCGATGAAGGGCACGGCGGCGCGCTCGGGTGACCCGGCCGTCGACGCCGCGGCCGTCGCCGGGCTGCGCTCCAGTGCGAAGGAGCGCGCCGAGAACATCATGATCGTCGACCTGGTGCGCAACGACCTGGCCCGGGTCGCGACCACCGGCAGCATCCGGGTGACCTCGCTGTGCCGGGTCGAGACGTACGAGACTGTCTTCCAGCTGACCTCGGAGGTGCGCGCCCGGCAGCGCCCGGACGTCGGGCTGGCCGACCTGTTCCGGGCGCTGTTCCCGTGCGGCTCGGTCACCGGCGCGCCAAAGCCGCGGACGATGGAGCTGATCCGGGAGCTGGAGGACGGCCCGCGCGGCGTCTACTGCGGCGCGGTCGGCATGGTCGCCCCGCGCGGGGCGCCGTTCCAGGCCCGGTTCAACGTCGCGATCCGCACCGCCCTGGTGGACCGCGCGGCCGGGTCCGCAAGCTACGGCACCGGCGGCGGCATCACCTGGGGGTCGCGCGCCGCGGCCGAGTACGCGGAGCTGGCGGCGAAGGCGGCCGTCCTGTCGCGGACGAATACCCGGTCCCCGTCATTTGTCGCGGTCAACTCTGCCCCAATGCCTGACGAAAGCTGACCCGGCCTCGGTTGTACTGGATGGGCGGCGGATTTCACGCCGCCTATTCAGGCATCTGCGCCGGAGAGCACATGAGCACAGAGCTGGACGCCGCCGGCGCACCCCGCCGGCGCCCCGCCGACCTCGCCGACCTGGTCCGCAATATCAGCTACGAGGTCATGCCGTTCAAAAGCACCGAGCAGGCGGTGCTGGAGCACGTGCCGACCACCGTCCCACTGACCGTCACCGTCACCGAGGTCAAGGGAATCAGCACCACTCTGGACCTCGCCGAGCGGCTGCACCGGGCGGGCTATACGGTGGCGCCGCACCTGCCCGCCCGCCAGTTCGTCGACGACGCGCACGTGACCGACGTCGTCGAGCGGCTGCGCGAGGCCGGGATCAGGTCCGTCTTCGTCATCGGCGGTGACGCGCCGAACCCGGCGGGGCGCTTCGTCGACGCCTATTCACTGCTGCTGGCCATGAAGGAGATCGGCCACCCGTTTACCGAGGTCGGTATCGGCGGCTATCCCGAGGGCCACGGCCACATCCCACAGGAGGCGATCGACCGGGCGATCCGGCAGAAGGCGCCCCTGGCGACCCGGATCCTCACCCAGATCTGCTTCGACGCCAGGACCACCGGCTCGTGGGCCGCCGGGCTGGCCGCCGACCGGGTCGAGCTGCCGATCCACATCGGGATGCCGGGGCCGGTGAACCGGCAGAAGCTGATCAGGATCACCGCCGGGATCGGCCTCGGCCAGTCCGCCCGGTTCCTGCAGAAGCAGCAGGGCCTGCTGTGGCGGTTCCTGCTGCCCGGCGGCTACGACCCGACCCGGCTGGCGAAGCGCCTCGGCTCGGTCGCCGCCGGCGGCGCGGGCAACCTGCGGGGACTGCACATCTTCACGTTCAACGAGCTCGCGGGTACCGAGCGGTGGCGGCAGCGGATGCTCGCCGCGGTGGGTATCCGGCCCGACGAGGGCATGCCTGGGACGACGCCGCCTGGTCCCGCGGACCCGAGCCCAGCGACGAGCACGACGCAGAAAGGGGCGGCGTGATGGTGACCGCCGGCGAGAGCCAGGAAGCCGACTACGGGCGGTTGATCGTGGCGGGCGCGGACCGCCCGGGCATCGTCGCGACGGTGTCCGGAGTCCTCGCCGAGCAGGGCGCGAACATCGTGTCCCTCGACCAGACCACGTCCGACCCGTCGGGCGGGCGGTTCTTCCAGCGCACCGTGTTCCACCTGCCGGACCTGTCGGTCAAGCTCGACAAGCTTGACGACGTCCTGCGGCTGCGGCTGACCGAGGAGCTGGGCCTGGAGTACCGCCTGGTCGAGGCGCGCAGGCGCAAGCGCGCCGCGATCCTGGTCTCCAAGGCCGACCACTGCCTGCTGGACCTGCTGTGGCGGCAGCGGCGCGGCGAGCTGCCGATGACCATCCCGATGGTCATCTCCAACCACCCGGACCTCGGCCCGGACGTCCGCAGCTTCAACATCCCGTTCTTCTACGTCCCGGTGGCCAAGGGCGCGAAGGCGGAGGCGGAGAAGGAGCAGCTCGCCCTGCTCAAGGACAACGTGGACCTGGTCATCCTGGCCCGCTACATGCAGATCCTGTCCGGGGACTTCCTGGCCGAGGTCGGCGTGCCAGTGATCAACATCCACCACTCCTTCCTCCCGGCGTTCATGGGTGCCGGCCCGTACCAGCGGGCCAAGGACCGCGGCGTCAAGCTGGTCGGCGCGACGGCCCACTACGTGACCGAGGACCTCGACGAGGGCCCGATCATCGAGCAGGACGTGATCCGGGTCTCGCACGACGACACCGTCGCAGACCTGCAGCGCAAGGGCGCTGACGTCGAGCGCCTGGTGCTCGCCCGCGCCGTAGCCTGGCACTGCGATGACCGGGTCATCCGCGACGGCAACACGACCGTCGTCTTCTAGCCCAAGCGGAGGAGACCGCAACCGTATGACCGCGCAGATTCTGGACGGACGGGCCCAGTCCGCCGCGATCCTCGACCGGGTCGAACGGGAGGTGGCCGAGTTCGTCGCCAGCCACGGCCGGGTCCCGGTGCTGGCCACCGTGCTCGTGGGCGACGACCCCGCCTCGCACACCTACGTGCGGATGAAGGCCAACCGCTGCGCCAGGGTGGGCATGCGGTCCCGCCGGATCGAGCTCGACGCATCGACGAGCGAGGAGGTGCTGGTCGAGACGATCCGGGAGCTGTCCGCCGACCCCGAGGTGGACGGCATCCTGCTGCAGCACCCGGTGCCCGGCCACATCGACGAGCGGGCCGCGTTCGAGGCGATCGCCCCGTCGAAGGACGTCGACGGGGTCACCAGGACCTCGTTCGCGATGATGGCGTTCGACGAGGGCGGCTTCCAGTCGGCCACCCCCGGCGGGATCATGGCGCTGCTGGACGCCTACGACATCCCGCTGGCCGGCAGGCACGCCGTGGTCGTCGGCCGCAGCCCGATCCTCGGCAAGCCGGTCGGCATGCTGCTGCTGGGCCGCAACGCGACCGTGACCTACTGCCACTCGCGCACGGTCGACCTGGCCGAGCATGTCCGCCGGGCCGACATCGTGATCGCGGCCGTCGGCCGGCCGGAGCTGATCCGCGGTGACTGGATCAAGCCGGGCGCCGTCGTCGTCGACGCCGGCTACGCCGACAACCGCGGTGACGTGGAGTTCGACGCGGCCGCCGAGCGGGCCTCGTGGATCACGCCGGTACCCGGCGGCGTCGGCCCGATGACGATCGCCGTGCTCATCGACCAGACGATGAAGGCGGCCCGCAACCGGGAGGCCGCCCGGGCCAGCCGCCTCGGGCTCACCCCCGCCGGTACCGGCACGGACTAGGCCGCCCGGACCGACCCGGACCGTGGCGCCCAGCAGTGGACCCCCGCCCCCCCCCCCCGGCCGGGGTCCCCAGCGTTGTGGCGTGTTTTT